>NZ_LFZQ01000012.1:0-47596 GCF_001990725.1 Acinetobacter genomosp. 33YU
CCACGATACTGTCTAGGATCATAAGAATCCTTTCAAATAGAAGAATAAATTCTAGTTTGTTAAGGCTTTGTTGCACAAAGATTTAAAAGTTAAGACTTCTCATATCTACTCAAATTTAAATGACAACTCGGGTATGTGGTCTGCCTAAGTCCGTAAATTTATTTAATACTGCCATACGTGCATGAATCTCATTGACTTGGCTTTGAAAATTTCTCGCACTGAGTTTATCCCCCAATAATTTGATGCAATGCATCTTGGTTTCAACCAAACTTCGCCGATGATAGCCTGGCCATTTCTTCCAAATAGTTCTTCCTAAACGTTTAACTGTTCAAAGCAACTCATTGCGTTCTAGCGAGCCCATCTTTTTATCTTTCCATGGCTTCGCATTTTTTCTTGGTGGAATCACTGCATGTGCTTGCCGATCCGCAATGACCTGTCGGCACTGTTTGGTATCATAAGCTCCATCGGTATAGACGGAGTCAACTCTCTCATCTTGTGGAATCTGATCGAGTAAATCACCAAGTACCTGTGAATCACTCACATTGTTGGTCGTGAGCTGAACAGCGCGTATTTGTAAGGTTTTAGCATCTATACCAATATGTAATTTACGCCATTGGCGACGATATTCAGGCTGATATTTTTTACGCTTCCATTCACCCTCATTTGTGGACGCAATAAAGCAATTTGACCTTCTGCCTCAACTTGATCGTCACCTAGAGTAAAAACTCCTTTAACGGTATTTTCTTGATTGAAATTACGATCAATAAAATCTTTATTATAGACTAGAGTTTTTATTGGTTCTTCACCAAGCCATTGAAGTAAACAATGTGTGTAGCCTAATGGTTGATCTATAATTCTACAATTGTAGTTTTTCCTGACCCATTTGCCCCAAATATAAAATTTATCTGCTTTAAACCATCTAATTGTGTTGGTACACTATAAGTAGCAACATTATTTATATAGACTCCAGTAAGCATAGCTTTCCCTATTTTTAATTTGCACGATTTAAAATTTATTTTTTTAGATTATATAGTTACATACAAATATCATCTACTAATTTTAGAAATATAATAGCCCCATAATAAATAACGGTCGTTTTCTTACATTCGGAACAATATTCTAAAGTGATTTAATTTTTGCCATCCAGTATAAGGTCTTAGATATGAGTCGATTAACTTTTATAAACGGTGCGATTGTTTCTGCGTCTGATGTTCGCAAATCTTGGAGCAAAATTGTTCAATGTGTCAAAGAAAGTCATAAACCTGTTTTTGTTTATACGAAGAATACGCCCGAAGCTGTTGTTCTGAGTTTTGAAGAATTTCAAAACATGCAGGAAATTGTTGAAGCCGTCCGGCGTGAACAGCTAGGACAACAAATGGTTTATGATCTTTTGGATATTAATCAGCTCACTGGTCAACCGATCAAACACATGCTTTTGAACCCCAAAGGTGTATTTGAAGAAGTAAATGGACAAGAAAAATAGCTTTTGAGGATATTAGCGGATTCGAGATTAGAGACAAGCTGATTTAAAAGTCATCTTATATTTATATTCGTTGCACAATGAGCTTTTATTTTCGTGAAATAATAGGAAGTGAAAACATTTTCGTAAGTTAAGTAGCCCTGGTGACATAGAGTTGACTAAGTTTATTGAAAATTACAAAGAACGCTTGGATGTCTATAGAACTATATTAAATAATGCACTGGGTAAAGTAATAGACTCACCCCCGGCGCAAACTTAGGAGAATCTCACACATTACCAATGAGTAAAGGACTATTTGAGTTGCGCTTAAAATCTCAAGAAGGTATTGCTCGTGTTATGTATTGCACACTAGTCGGTAAACGCATTGTAATGCTCCATAGTTTTGTTAAGAAAACCCAAAAAACACCTAAGCAAGATCTAAACCTAGCACTTGACCGCATGAAAGAGGTGAAAAATGCGAACACATGAAGAAATGAAAGCACTTGCATTATCTCGTTCAGCAGTGCGTACCGAATACGAACGAATTGAACGTGAAGAAATGCCCTTGCTCGATATGGTACTTACTGCACGTCGAGAGGCAGGTCTATCCCAAGCGCAAATCGCGGAACGCGTGGGAACAAATGTACCTCTGCCGTTTCACGGCTAGAAAAAGCATTGATCACAGGCAAACCATCACCATCTATTGCCACATTGCAAAAATATGCTGCGGCAATTGGTAAACATGTTGAAGTGCGTTTTGTCTAAATAAAAAAGCACCCTAGGGTGCTTTTTACCAATTCACTAATCAATCAACTTTACACATTTAGCAACAACATCCTGTGCCTATAGACCCTTATCTTTGAAATTACTGTTATACGCACGATCAATATCTCTTAAGCCTTCTTGAATTTCTGCTTTTGATGCATTTTTGTCTGTTAATATTTCATTCCTTAAGCTTTCCTTGGAAACCCCTTTAAGCCTTGCATCCATTATAAGAGACTGATTATATGCATCCTTTACACACTCATTGCGCTCTTTTAAAGATAATTTATTTGGAGTGCAGTGTGCTTCCCAAATTATTGCAAATTGAATAACCACCGTAGCTATTCTTAGAATTTACCTCTCCGCAATATCCTTTTATATTTTGGAATTGGGCTGAATCAGGATCTTTTAAGGTGCTTAAGATAGCTTCTTTTGACTCTTTTTCCACCTTTGAGCAACCATTAATCCCTACCAAACCAAGAACTAAGCTTAAAAAAATAATCTTTTTCTACTATGCGAATCGCTTCCTCTTCATCTGCTTGGTCAATAAAATCAGTTGGAGGAAATGGTCTGATCTGATCCATTAAATATTTGCCTCTTTAAATTTTTTAGCCATTCACTAGCGTATTCAGTCCGTAACTGCAAAGGTCCAGACTCATCAATGCGACATCTTGAAGCTGTCTCTATGCGAACTACGGTGTAGCCCATCTCTTCAGCCACATCGTAACGATCAAGACTACAAGCTTTATTTTTAAGTTTGCCCTTACGACCGCCAGACCATGGACCACCCGCAATTTCAACTAGTATTCGATACTCAATTAAATGAAAGTCAAACCGCCAGTGCTTAGTAGACTTAAACTGAAATTTCTTTTCATATTTAATTTCCAGATTATCTAAAGTTTCAGTAAATTCTTCTTCTGCCTCTAGATATTTTTGTGTAGGCTTTGGCAGTGGCCGGCTTTTAAGTTTAGTTTTAGGTTCTTTTTTCCGAGTAAGCCAAAAGTATTCTGTAGAATCCATTATTCTTACCCATAAAAAAACCGCCCTAAGGCGGTGGCTAAAAATAGAGACAACTAACTATTATTTCTTAAAAGTTGCCTTATAAAGCTTTGAATTAAAGTAATCCGTAATTTCTTTACCTTCGGTTTGAATTTTTTCCTCATTTAAAGGTAAAAAATCTAATTCATATTTCAAGCTCATATACTCTGGAATAAATTTCTTTATAGGCGGAGGTGGTTTAGGTCCACCTTCTGTAATTTTTTCGATAAATCCAGCTAACCATAAAATATACTCACCTTCTGAATTATGAGGAGGAATCAAACTCACATCTATTTTTACTTTACATTCATCTAATTGTTTACTAAACAATTCAACAAAATCAATAAAATTATATTTTAATTTAAATTCTGTTCCCTCAATTTCTCTGCGTATACATGTCATAAGTAAGTTCATATTTTCAATACAGTCATGTGAAAACAATTCCTCATCTTTAATTTTGTTATAAATATTTTCCGCAAACATGAGATACTGTGGCATTTCGGCAGCTCCTCATTTTTATAAAGTATTTTTCTTAAGGTAGTCCTATTATAACAATGTTGCAACAAGAAATTTTCCATTTTTAGTTTAAGGAAATTTTAAAAATTATAAAAACGATTATATTCAATAAATTAGTACGAATAAAAGCTAGGGAAGTTTGATTTTTCTATTGAGCTTTAAAATGGATTATTGTGTTTAAATTATCAATTTAAAAAGCTTGCCTAGTAGGCAAGCTCCCCCTTTTTTGATATTTGCGCTGATCAATAAGGTTTAGTGTTACTTAAAGCAACACACTGATAATACTGAAATATTTAAAAATAAAAAAGCCCACTTCCTATTTTTATTCAGAAATGGGCTTAGCGAAAAAAAACGCTTAGACCTGAAATAGGAAATATCTATTCGGAAATATCTCCAACTTCATATTGGCATAATATTTAAGCACTAGCAATAGGGACTGAATTAAAAATATCAAATATTCATATTTAAATAGATAAAGATTTCTTTTTTTGAATGGTTTTATTTTTAGCCTACATAATTTTTTTACTTATCAAGACTTATAAAGAATATGTGCCCATCAATAGGTAATACTTAATAAGGTCTTATGTGTAGTAACCATTAGGCTCTAGAGAGTAAGAAATCACACTGACTAAAAATAAAAAATAATTAATTTTCAATATCAATGATCATATACTGCAAAGTTAAGTATATTCCAACTTCTCCATTGTTGAGTGCCTCATATAAGTCTTCATCAACAAAATCTCCAGATTCATCATCTAGCCATTTATGAATTTGAATAATTTGTATATTCCCTTTTTTGTCTATTCTTGCTATTGGGTCTATTACGGACCGAACTATCACCTTCTTCTTCGTCTCAACATCAAGCAATGTGATAATTGTCATTTTAAAATCCTTATAAATATCCTGTATAACAACTACGCTCAATCAATAAAGATTTTTATATTTAAATTACTTAAATAGCAATCTTTTCAATCTAAAAAATAAATAAAAAACACTTTAATAGTATGTGCCTATTAGAAAAGGTACCTTAAATATTCTACTAGCAATAAAAAACCGCTTTAAGGGCGGTTCATATTATTCATCAATCTGATCATGCAGTTTTTTGATAAACTCTAATAAGCTTTTCTTTACTTGCATCATTAATTGCAACTAAACCCGTACTTGCTGCATTATTTAAAACCGCTACTGTTATATCGCTTTTCGCTTTGATTTTCGCACTTTCAACCACCGCATCATATTCAATATTATTCATTACCATTTGTTAGTTTCTCATTTTATAAAGTGAGAGACATTAATAATATGAAATCAGCAACTATTCAAGCACCTACTTAAGATCATCAGGCGTTTCCAAATAACACCCGTTTTTATTACAGAAAGCATGAATGTCGTTTAAGTATTCGGTTAATTGAACTGTACTTGCGTCTGTAGTGCTCATTAGCTCACATAGGCCACTTGCTACATCTTGGTAGAGAGGATGATTAGAATCTTTCAACTCTCTTACAGCCTTGAATGTTTTCTTGTATTGGCCAACGTCATCGCAATCATAGATTTTTGCTAAGAAGTTTTTCTTAAAGAACAGATGCTCGTAATCTTTATCTTTACCTTGACTTTTAGCCCATTGATTAAGCCAATCCAGTACAAACGGTTTTGAGCCTTCGAACGATCTTTCTCTTGTGGTGCCATCAATACAACTAACGGCTTCCCTTCATTCGCTGCCTTAGCATGATTCACATTAAGAAAGTTAGTTACTGGTGAAATGTCGCAACAAAAAACCACCCGTGGGTGGCTTGATTTTTTTTGATAAATTAATCAACAGCTCAAAAATGGGTAACTGTCAGATCGAGTTTGGACTACAACACTTTAGCTCATCGATTTACCAAAGCGCTAATCTTCACACTATTGTTTAAAATCCAGTAATCAAACTGTGATGCTAAAACTTTTAAATTCCCCTTTTTAAACTGCTTAGGCTATTTTAACCAAAGTTCATCTTCTTGCATGATTTTTAACATTAAATTAAATATAACCAGTAGAGTAACATTTTTTTTATTATGGCCAACAACTCTTTGAAAACTAAATTTAACTGTTCTCTCAAGCACTTCCAGATTGACTGGATAATTCTGTTTGTCTAAATTTAGGTGATCTCCAATAATTGGCTCTATACCAGCAATAAAATTAGCAATTTGTTGCTCATCATCTTTCTTTATGCATTGAAAATGTAGAAAGTTTTTACGTAATTTTCCAAATAATAATAATACCTTAAGTGCATTGACCACGTTCAACTCTTTAGGTATATCTTTCCCCTTATCATGTTGGTTATGCAAATCAAAGAGAGGAATTATTTCATCAGAACGTTTCAGTTTCTTAGCTTTGTTGTAAAGCTCATCAAACCAACCCCCATCTAAATTTTTATTACTAACATATTTCGTTTTTAAATTAAAATTTTTGGGGTCCATCCATTTAGTGCTCATAAATTGACATCGCTGCATCCATTCTTGTGCTTGAATATCTTCGCTTGAACGGCCATCTCTTAAACTTATCAAACGTTGAAAAGGCGTCAGAGTACTCTTCTCGATACTAAACTTCTTTTCTTGTCGACCAGCAATCATAACTGGCTGTGTTTGCTGATAAGAGTTAAACCATTTCTGCTGCTGAGTATAACGATTTAAGTTTATGTACTCTGTACTTGAATTCACTGGACCAAAACACTGTTCTAGGACTTTTTTTGAAATGATACACGGCGAATTGTAAATTCGATCGACTGCTAATAAATCCAAAACATGAAGATAATTTGAAGCCGTTTGTTCAATACTGCTATGCCCCATCCAAGAGGCAAGCACCTGCCATTTATGTTGAATAATCTCTTCATGAGCACGTGCTTTAACACCAAACAATAAATCACGCATCTTTTTTGCTTTTACCCAAGGACAATCTGTATATGTTTTAATCATTTCTTTTGAGCCCAGCAAAGTTATTGCTAGATAGTTAGCAGCACTGTGGCGCAACGTATGAAAACTAAAGCCATGATGCATACCTAATATTTGGTTAAACAACTCTACTGTAATTTTGCTGATACATTGATCCGTTAATACACGATGATTAACACTAAAAAGTAGATCATCCTGCTGATTAAACAAATATTGTTCATAACGATGTTGTATGTAATGTTGTACTACTAAAAACTCATGTTCTGACAAGGCAATTTTCAATGGTATTTGACGATTTGCACTTTGCGTTTTCAGACGGCGATATGAATTGTTCTGAATATGAAGCGTGATATTATTAAAAGCTGTATTTTCTTTTTCTTTATAAAGTAACTCTGGGCAAATAATATCTTGTATTTTAAGACAACGAACTTCATTTAATCGGAGTCCAGTTCTATAACTCAGTAAATACATCAGCTTTAAACAACTCAGATGATCGACCCACTCTGATGCCGTTGGCTCTTGACTTAAATGTTCTAGTTTTTCCAATAGCTTGCCAAATAACAAAGGGCTTACTAGGCGTGCATTGCAAATTTGTAAATGCTTAAAACTTGAATTCTGTAACACCAATACCTCTGGTGCATTAAAATTATCTATACAAAATTGATGAAAATCTTTTAGGCGACCAAAACGGTATTCTGCTGTTTGGTGCATCTTACGAGAGGTTTTTCCTTTAACAGCTTCACGTTGAGTTGCTTGTGCATCTCGTTCACTGCTATATTTCAACAACTGTCGATATAAATCTTCATAATCATCAATGGATTGTTGTTTTAAATCCAATTTATTAAGCCAAATTTCAAATATAAATTCTTTAGCAAATGATCCTAAGTAGCTTTCAATAGTTGATAATTGAAGCCCTCTTTTTTTTAAATGCACTAACCAGTGAATTAAGCGTAATTGGGCTTCAATTAAAGACTTTTCTTCCGTATTTGCATCACGCATCTTCTCCTCTAACACCCTTCTGATTTCTTGCCAAAAACGTAGCGTGCGTTCTTCTTTATTCCTCTTTTTATCTAAGCGCTCAACTTTTTGACCTTTACGTTTCTTTTGATCAAACAACATCAACTCATACGGAATCGTTTGTAATTTGCTTTGAGCCGTCGGAACTTCAGGATGTAACTGCTCTTGTTCAAAATGAATAGGGCTATTCTCTAGTTCCATGACTTGATTACGTTCATTACTCCATAGCAATCTAAATTCGGATGGCCGTAAGGCGACAGTATTAATCTCTTGCTGAAGTACATTACTTAAAAATATATCTAGGCTAAGGTTTGGATTAAATTCAAGTACCATTTGCACATCATTAAATGCACGAAATCCACGGCGTTTAATTTGATATTGCAGATCGCCCAAACTTTTGTTTCGTCCCATGCGACTCAAGCTTTCCAGAATACAATCTTCAATTGATTGTTGCAGACGATATTCTTTATGAGTAGCTTTCAACTTTTTTAAATATTGCAAGATGAACTGAGCATATGAGTTAAAAAAAACATGCTTCCATTGGTACAACTTTCTCTGTTCTACATCGTTGCCATATTGAGAGTTTTCAACACGATAATGTAGTAACAATGGATTAGTGATTTTTTTGTAGTCCGAATGGTATAACCGAAAACAATTCAGATCTGTACCAAGCTCAACGGCCTCCTGCAATTGCTGCTGAATAGCAACCAGATGCTGTTCATCTGCACAGCCTGAAATATATATAAAACTTAAGCATAAATCCCCCCACAAATATTTAGGGTCATCCCAATATCCAAGTGAATCTTTCCAATATGCTTTCAAAGCATTGAGTACCTGGGCATGTAACTGCCCTTGTTTTAACCGTGACTCCGTACTCTCAATTTTTCTAGGCAGTACGATCCGTTTAGTATGTGGATTTAGCCTAATTCTGTATGATTTTTTATCTACATTCTGGTTGAATTGCCTTCTTCTTTTATTAAATTCATCTTCAGTAAATTGCATCAGTTTAGATTGTTCATCTCGGCTCAATTTTTGACTCAAACAATCAACACTATCTTTAATGTCATGCCATTTTTCGGCGATCTGCTGATCAAGTTTTTGCTGCATGTCTTGCGTCAATACTTCAGGTAAAGAAGGCTGTCTTTCTTGCGACTTTTTCACCAATTTCTGAATATCAACAAATAGACCGTCTAGTTGTGGTTTTATTAGTTCTTTGATTTTTTGCATACAACTATTTTCGCTCTAAGTGTTTAATCGATAAAGATTTGACATTATCTTGCAATTGCTGGCGGACTTGCTGTACATAGACATTCGGAATAAGTGAAGAATACGGATGAAAAGCCTCTCGGTCACGTTGGTCATGACCATAAAGAGCCTGAATTAAATGGAATGCTAAAGCAGTTTTTTTTTCTTCTTTTTCTTCTGCATACATCAAAAAATTCATATCAAAATGACGTAACCAATTCGAATACATATTCTTTGGAAAGATTCCTTCCATATATAAATTTACCCAGTTTCGAGATAAAGGGATTAACTTAACTTTCCTGCTCTGCCACTCTTTGACAGTTATCGGCAAGATATCTTTACTATCAATGACCTTTCCGAATAAGTCATTGAGCGCAATTTTTTTCTTTGCAAATACTTGTTTTAAAAGTGGGCTATACAGTTCAATTATTTGTTTTAAAAATACAGTGTAATTTTGCAGTGCTTTTAAGAAGAAATCGGATAGCGGGATAAATCGTCCATCCTTTCTTACCTTGCTATTCTTTTTATCGTTTACATATAGAATTTTAAGCTCAAAACAATAATCTTCCAAATTCCCCAACAGATTTTTATTAGGCCGTCTGGCCATGCTTAGCAAGCTAACATGCCACATCCAACACGCGTATGCATTCAATTGATTAATGATATGTTGATCTTTTTGAATATTTTCTTGGCAATGTCTATGTAAAAAAGCAAATTGCTCTTTCACAAAACTGGGTTCAAGTGCCAGTTGACTCCCTACCCTCCCTTTAGATGCAGATTGCACTTTGAATTGTTGTTGTAATATTTTGAGTTCAGCCGTGTCTTCTGTAAGTTCCTTAGAATGTGGTGTAAGTGCTGATTCCAAAAAAGCTAAATAGCTGCTATCAAGCTGAGCTTTGGGAAGTCCTCCGTAATAAATACCTGGCACATCATGCTTGATATCCCGCCTCGCAATCACATGAGTAAGATATTCATTATAGGTTTCATAATATATATGAAAATATAATTGGGCCTGAAGTTTTTCAACGGTGATAGTACCCACATACTGATTAGCAAACCACTTCTTAAGTTCGGAATTAATATCTCCTGAAGAGATCTTTGGATTCGATGCTTGTTCTATGTAGTCAAACCATGCCGCAGGTAGATGTAGTTGGTGAGTCATCTCTTCATTCCAACGCACAGGCTTTAAACTCTTAATTTTCTGCTCGGTAACTTTCAAATTTAAATTAAGTAAATATTCCCGTCGTTTTCTTGAACCATTCTGGATCAAAACACCATCTTGTATGAGCTCGTTAAAATCCATCAGTGCTATGGGAGATAATCCAGTCAAAAGTGACAATAAACATGCGGCAGCGATTGCAGCCTTATCCCAGTCCGCATTTAACTCAGTTCTCAACACATAAACAATTTGCTTCAGTACATCTGGTGCTAAATAATAAGGATTTGTAATAAATGGCACATGACGGCGTTGGCGATGCCGCGTGTAATATGCAGTATAATCACTAATTAAATGATTAAAATTTTTAGTTTTTTCATCTTCTGAGTATAATTCTACTTCAATGTCCAATAACTCAATTTCACCATCTTCATCTTTGTGAAGAGAGGCATCATAAAAACTGATCTTTGCGTTATGTCCGATATCTTCATACTTACCAGATTTTATTTCACGAAATTTTTTGAGTTCAATTTTAGTTGGCCATTGCAAAACTTTGCTTTTTTTTGACTTACGCTGACGATGAACAACACGACGATCATCAAGTCTTTTAAAAATTATTAATAGAGCCGATAAATACTCTATGACTTGTACTTTTTTGAAATTTTTAATATTAAAAAGTTGATTACGATCCTCTTTTTTCAAATTACGTTCGTACGTGACATAACAATTTAGCAGCTTACTACATTCATGAAATAATTCAGCATTATTAGAATCCAGCACATATCGTGAGACATAGCGTAGGAGGTCACAAACATGTTTTTGCTTATTCTCAGCTTTAGCAATTTTTGCAAATTCTTGATACTGCCGATATGTTAAAAAACTCGCTTGTAGAATCAAATAACGTTGCGATGACAGCTCTTGTGTATTACTAGTATCTGGACATGCAAAATAACTTAAAGAAGCTAGAAAATAATATTTACCTAATTGTCTAGAGCTAGATATATAGCCATATATCTGTTGCGCTTCCTTATATAGAGCGTGGGCTTTTTCACGTAAATCATCTGATAGATCGACAAATTGTGTATTCACAACATCATCATGTAATAGACAATAATCTTGTTTAAATTTTTCTGCTAAATCTAAGAATTGCTCTTCTGTTTCAATCTTTGGCATATTCGCTTTCGCTTAATTTTTTATCAAATTGCATTGGTTAAATTCATTACGATCTGAACAATTTGGTAAAAGTTGATCTTTTATTGAACTCTTTGTCAGCTTAAAAAATCTAGCAAAAAATTTAGCATCCAGCTCTTTCTGAGCTTTTCTCTCAAAGCACAAGTGTTGCTGTGATTTTTCGATAAAATCATCAAGATTATGTATCAACTGTAAGATTGCAACATAATTAGAATGTACACGTAAGCATGGCTCCGTTTGCATTAATAGCAATATTTTTTGCCAAATTTTCACATAGATTATTTTGAACTTTGCTTGTACTACTACTTTCTGGCTCTGTTTAATCTTTTTGATTTTCAGTAGTTCTGAGTTAATTTTTACTATCTTAAATTGAACATTTTGTCGCTCAAAGCAAAAGGGCATGATAAATTGCCCCATAAATATCTCTATATTTTTTACTAAATAGTCAAATTTTAACATTTTTATCGATATAAAAAATGAGCATATCTTTGTATATTAAAATTCATTTAATTTATCAACTAAATTTTCTCAAAATTACAATTATCAACAAATACATATGGTTTACTTATCATGGGTGGTCTAAATTTTAAAAATTCTTCCACTTTTTTTTAGTTTTCTGTTATTACATGAAACAATACCGTTGTATTACATTTTGAAATGCTGTGTATGCAGCATTGATCAAAAAGATTCTCTGCTATACTTACTTCACGTGTAGCATCAATGGAGTTTCGAAATGCTCAGAACCACTGAACAGAAAAAAAAATATATTCAAGCGACACGTGCGCAAAACTATCAAGCCAGCCTAAAGCTTGAAGGCATTACAACGACAGCTCAAACAACTCAACAAAGTAAAGCTGAAATCTTGCAAAAATATAAGAAGTATTCGCAACCCGAAACTTAGTCAGGTGCATGTATGGATAAATATGGGGAAATGGGTGACAGCCTGTATTGTTACCCTGGCACAAATATCCTAAAGAACAAACTCAATATTCATGATGAACAAATTTTAGAACAAGCTGAACTAGCACTGTCTGGATTGGCAAGTAACTTAATTGAATATGCTGAACCACCTTACGACTTACAATACTTAAAATCAATTCATGCGCAGCTCTTTGGCGACTTATACGACTGGGCAGGAAAGTTAAGACAAATCGATATTTCCAAAGGTGACACCCGTTTTTGTAATTTTTCCCGTATTGAAATTGAAACCAATAAACTACTCAAACCGCTTCAAGAAAAAAAATACTTTCAAGGCTTAGCACCACAACAACTGATTCCTCAACTTGCCGACTTGTATTGTGAGCTTAATGTCATACACCCATTCCGTGAAGGTAATGGACGTACACAACGGATTTTCTTTGAGCATCTGATTGCTCATTGTGGTTATGGTATTGATTGGTCTCGCATTGACTCTCAACAACAATGGATTCAAGCCAATATTGAAGGTTTTTATGGTAATTTAAATCCATTAATTAAGATTTTTGAAATATCCTTTATTCAAAATACCTAAAATTTAAGTAGTCAGAGCCCACAATCCTTAATGAGCCATCATCTTTGCTTCAATCCACTGATTAATTTCCCAAATAAACCAACAAACACGATTCTTAAAAATCTTAATACTCTTCGGGTAATTTAGGATCGTAATATGCAGATTACTTATCCAGAATTGAATAGATCGTTAACTTAGATAGACCTTTAAGCAATGTAACTTGCCGCATTTTTATCAACATATGTCTCAAAAAAGTTCGCCTATACATAAATTTATGGTGTTTAGTGATTAATCAATGTCTGATGACCTGAATGGATGTTACAGATTACATGCAAGTGAATTGATCTATGGCTATTTTATGGCTTTTGTGTAATCCAATCCATTTGATCCGAATGTTCTCTTTTGCAATAAAGCAGCCTCTTCTGCTTTTCTTGAACCAACGAACAATGCCATTGATTTGATTCAATTGGCAACGGTGATGCTGAATCACATCTCCAAAGAAGGGATTAAATGCAAGAAATGTGGTAAGTAAAAATAGGGGATGGAAGTTATTATCCGTCTAATTGGAACCAGCCCATGAGTGGAGATCAGTTGAGTAAGTATCATTTTAAGTGAATAAGAGAAGGATGGCTCACCTCACTTCTCCAAATAACAACGCTATACTTTTCAACCCAGGTTAGATATTGGCAACTACATTTCATTCTTCATCATGCTGGTCTTATAGCATGTAGACAATCACTACATCATTTGCATTCAATGCTCAATACAGCCTGTCAGCAGAACCGCAGCGATATTTTTTCCTGCATACATGTAGTGTTTAAATCCATTCATTTTTCAATGATCCCCTACCGTTTATCACATTTATGGTCAATCTTTAACCTTGTGAAAAATGCACATACCGATATCTTCAAACTGTCAAATTTATGGATACATGACATTTAAAGAAATTATCCGATCAATTTTTTAGATAAAACTCATCAAGAAAAAAGTTATTATTATTCATAACTTCACTAACAACCACATAAAAACAATAATTTAATAAATTATTCTTCCAATTTTTTTAGATTTAGTGTTATTACCCTAAATCCATGCTTAGCTCATTCTATTACATAAATGATTTAGAAGTATCCACGATATAAATTGCTTGCCCCCACACCTCTGCCCCTCTCATGCCCAAAAAATTTACACTAAAAGGCAGATTAAGCCCGTACGAGTTACATATCGCCGCATGCTATGTTGAAAGCATTTAAGAAAAAATCCTCAATATTTATAAGATTTTTAAAATATGAACTACTTTTCGAAGAACCCTTTCTAAGTAATGTGACCAAAAAGGAAAAATGAAAATACTGTGATTTCCTTATCAACAATCAGTCAAAGTACATCCTGATGAATTTCTGTAACCGATACCCAAGGACCAAACCTACCTTCCGAAGTGCTGTGCAACAAAGCCCTCCTCAACCACACTATAGCTATAAATTAATTCCATTATTTTGTGGTTTAATTAAATTATTAAAGTTTAAGACCCAATTTAATGGATTTATATTTCACTAAACCCGAAGAAGTCGTGACGCTTTTAGGTGAGCGTTTACGTAAGCAACGACTCTTTTTGGAGATGTCTCAAGCTGAGGTTGCAGCACGCGCTGGTGTCGGCGTGAATACGGTTTCGAATCTTGAAGCGGCACGAAATGTATCTGTTGAAAATTTAGTCCGTATTGCAATGGTCTTGGGTCGATTAAACAAACTTCAGGAGCTGTTTCAACCTCAGCTTAACAGTGTAAAAGATATTCTACGCTATGAAAGTCAAAGTAAGCACCAGCGTATTAAGAGGAAGGGATAATGCTCAACAGTCTTAATGTTTATTACAATGGTTGGGGCGAATCATGGTTATGGGGAACGCTGATTAGTTCAACAGCCACCACAGGTAGACCCACTATTGCTTTTGAATATAGTCCAGAAGCAATACAGCGAGGTGTTCAGCTCTCTTCTTATTTACTCCCTTTAAAAGGTCTACCACTGAGACAGGGTTTTCCTACTTATCAAATGGGATTACCTGGTCCAGTCTATGATGCTTTGCCGGATGGTTGGGGCATGTTATTAATGGATCGATATTTTCGAAAAATTGGACTGCATCCGGCACGAATCAGCCCTTTGGAACGTCTAACTTATATTAGCACCCATGCAATGGGTGCTCTCTCCTTTGAACCCTGTGTCGCAGAGATGCAAACTTCAGAGAATATTCCCCTGCCGCAATTGGCACAGGAAGTCCAAGAAGTCCTCAAAGGAGAAGGTGGCGAATTTTTTACAACATTTGCTGGTCATGGGTGGCTCCCCCCAAGGTGCCAGATCCAAAGCATTGGTTTACCGAAATCCTGTCAATTTTGAGTTTTCGACGCAAGCTTCTGATCAAAATGAAGCCTGGCTGATTAAGTTTCCTGCTCAGCAAGAGTATCCTGAAGTCTGCGCCATTGAAGCCGTCTATGCAAAATGTTTGCGACTTTGTGCAATCGAGACTCCAGACACCCATTTTTTTAATTTGCCCAATGGTTTAATGGCTTTTGCTTCTAAACGATTCGACCGTCAAAATGGCATGCGGATTCCAATGCAGAGTTTGGCTGCATATACCGGAGCAGACTATAAAGTTCCAGGTAGCCTAGACTATCGCAATTTTCTTCGGGCAACCTTGATGTGTACGCAAGATGTGCGGAAAGGCTGCATACTTTTAAACGTGCTGTGTTTAATGTACTTTTCAATAATCGGGATGACCATACCAAGAATTTTTCTTTTCTCATGGCAAAAAATGGTCAATGGAAATTGGCTCCAGCCTATGATGTGACCTTCTGTGAAGGTCCAGGTGGTTATCATCAAATGGACATTATGGGAGAAGCGCTCAATATTTCTCGAAATGACATACATAAACTCGGTACTTCAGAAGCGAATCTGACTACTCTAGAAGTCGATGAGATCATCTTGGCCATGCATGAAATTGCACTTCAATTTAGTCAAATTGCGCAACGCCTGTATCCTCATCAAATTCGAGAATCTACCCTAGAGATGATTCAATCACGAATTCAACAAAATATTGATTTTTTAACTGAAACCTAAGCGTAAATATAAACTAAGCGCCAACCATCAACTTATAGTTAGTCGCTACATAATCTGTAGAACCTGTGAATTAGCTCGCTTTATAATCACGAATATTAGATGGATCACCGCCAAGATACGTTCTGCAAGCGTGAAATCACTACATCCAGATCGAAAATCGCTAAGAAAAAACTATCACCAAAAAAAAGGTCTGCACTATGGATAGATACAGACCAAACTCTGGATAACTACCAGCACGAGAAATATGTCGCAATTTTGCATAGACATGAATTTGATAAAATCAGCCCAGAAAGCCAGAAATTCATAAAAACTATTTCATCAATCCCCTATAACTTAATCACGTTCATGGTCGATCTTAAATCTTGCGAAAAGTACTCATGCTGACCTAGCCAAACTGTAAAACTCATGTATTCATAGCCTTTAAATGAATCTTTCAATCGTTATATTTAAGGTAAAAACTAGTAATCAGAAGTTATTATCATCCCCATATAAAACAAACATCAGATTAAAAATAATAACTTTGTAAATTATTTATTCCATTTTTTTTATATTTAGTGTTATCTTTCCTAACTTCATCTGGGAGAGTTGAGTTTGATCATAGACCATTCGATAGCCTGCTTGTTGCATTTCTGCGATCAAATTCCGTTGGTCTATCCGTTCTCCCCCTTGATCTTTCGGCAGAAATTGACGCTTACCCCCGCCTAGAATCACATCAACCCCATCTTTTAATTTGACGTTATAACGCTGATAGATATCACCTTGCGAACTTGGTACTAATTGGGATGCTATGTCATTTTCAGCATCACGATGACAAATATGAGCATAAGTCGATGCTGGTGTAGCATGCGTAATGCGAGTTGTTGTGACTACCCCTGTACCCCAACCTCGTGCTTTGGCCAATTCGAGTAAAGTTTGGGTGTCTTGCTTATTTTGGATCTGAGGATTGGTTCCACATTGATGATTTCCGGTCTGATTTGGTTCTACTGCAATTGTTCCAGTCTGCATGGATATCACTTCATTTTTCATTTTTACACCTGTCATATAGGCACCCATCGATGGTGCGCTATCTGTAACCTGTGCAACTTCTGAGAAAGTACGAACAAATGCTGACTCTGGCAGTTGATCTATTGGCAGTTGGCAATCTTCACCAACAGCATAAATTCGTACAGCTGTTAGTGTCGTGATACCCATTCCATCTCCCAAGAAAAAAACCACACGTTGAGGCTGTTTTGATGGTTGTACTGAAGTAGAAGTTGATTGAACTAAAGCAGGACTTTGACAGCCCGTCAAAATAACTGTGCCCAAACTACACCATGCCAAACTTATTAATTTTTTATTAAATTTTTTCTTATGCCAAAGGCTTTGTTGCACAAACCTATCTCTAAAGGCTTATTCCACAATATAATTTTGAGATGAATAAGCCTACACCTAAAATCTACCGTACAACCAATTGGCCCACATACAACCGAGCTCTCATTAATCGTGGGAATATTGCCATTTGGTTTGATCCCAAAACACAATGGTATGCTCAACCAAAAAGCCAACATGGTCGAAATCAAACTTATTCCGATACAGCCATCCAATGCTGCTTAATGATTAAATCCATATTTCGTCTTTCTCTACGCATGGTCACTGGCTTTGTACAAAGCCTGATTAAACTTTGCGGATTAGATTGGACAGCGCCAGACTATACGACGCTTTGCAGAAGACAAAAACATATTGATATTGCGATTAGCTACCAAAAAAGTAGCAATGGTCTACATCTACTCGTAGATTCAACTGGTTTAAAGTTTTTGGGCGAAGGTGAATGGAAACGGAAGAAACATCAGCCTGAATATCGTCGACAATGGCGTAAGCTTCACATTGGTATAGATGCTGAAACGCTGCAAATACGTGCAGTTCAGCTCACAACGAACAATATCAGTGATTCACAGGTGCTCGGTGATTTACTTGGTCAAATACCACTTGATGAGCGAGTAGATTCTGTCTATACCGATGGAGCCTATGACACTAAATGCTGCAGACGAGTGATCTCAGATCGTCAAGCATATGCGGTGATTCCGCCAAGAAAAAATGCGAAACCGTGGAAAGATACAAAAGTTCATTCGCAAGAGAGAAATGAATTACTAAAAACAGTTAAGCGTCTAGGAAGAGCCCTTTGGAAAAAGTGGTCTGGTTATCATCGGCGAAGTTTGGTCGAAACCAAGATGCATTGCATCAAATTATTAGGCGATAAACTCTACTCAAGGAATTTTGACAGCCAAGTGAATGAGATCCATGCACGTGTAGCCGTATTAAATAAATTTACAGAATTAGGCAGACCTCATACCCAAGTTGTAACCTAAATTTTAGCAACTTAGGAAAACTTTACCTTCAAAGGCTTTATGCAACAAAGCCTATGCCAAAGCATTGCATCAACTCATCTTAGGATGGTCGAAAAATACGCTTTAAACATTCAATTTACATGACAAATTTATGAAAATATTATTATGACTACTTATATAAATTTTCCTAATTGCAAAAAATAGTGTAGCAACTTGCTACACTATTTTTTTACTTTATTTTTCTAACATTCGTTTTAGGAAAGCTTTTAATTCTTGTAAATTTTGATCATCAAATTGGCCCATTTTTAAAGATACCTTTAATGTATTATGGTCAAATTTGATATTACCAGCAACTTTCCCATCATATTCAATTTTATGTACAATTGAAGTTTGAATTACTTCTTTCGTTTCTCTTGACTTAAAGATTTTTTCAGCTAGTGATGCCAGTTTTGTCTGTTCAACTTCTTTTTTAAGCAATTTTGACCATGCTTCGAATAATGCTTCTTTAGCTTTTTCATGGTTTTCATCATGATCTGATAGAAACTTTTTCACTGCTGTAGCAGCGGTCCGTGCTAATAATGACGGCTGTTTCTCCAAATCTTCAATCAACTCTCCAGGTAATTTTTCATAAGATAAATATTTATACATATCTTCACGATTCAAACCTAATGACTTTGCTAACTTCTGCTTATTTTTTTTTAATTTTTCATCCAAAGAAGTTAATCCAACATATATTTCATAATCTGTCAGATCTTCTCGCTTTAAATTTTCAGCTAATGTTAATAAAGCAGCTTCTTCATCCGATGCATCAATAATGATTACTTCAATGGTATTCTTATTGAGAAATTGGTGGGCTTTCAATCGTCTTTCACCAGCAATCAACTCATATTTATCATTTATTCTACGAACTGCAATTGGTTGTAATAGCCCAATTTCTTCAATTGATGCTGCTAAATCTTCAATATCTTGTTGATTAAAGAGTTTTCGAGGCTGGTTAGGGCTAGCCTGAATATCTGTAATTTGTACATTACGTCTTAGCTCTTTGACATCGTTAATATGCTCCTTTTGGGCATGTTGATGCTTTTGAGTATTTTGCTGAAGACGTTTAGCCAATAGCTCTTTATTACTTACCATAGTATTTCCAGAATTATATTATCCGACACGCTGAACAATTTCTTGTGCTAAAGTTTCAAAAGCTTTTCGAACTTTTGAGTTTTTATCAACAGATAATAAAGGTTGTTGCAAAATTGCAGCTTGATTAACCTTAGTGCTCATTGGAATTGTGGTATGCAATAATTCTCCAACTTGATTAAATGCTTCATCTTTTATTAATTTACATACATTCTGACGCTCATCATGTTTAATTAATAAAGCACCTAAGAGTTCTAATTCAGGGTTAACTCTTCTAATTTTACTTAAATGATTAATTAAATCAGTAACACCATAGAGACCGTATTGTGAACCAGATTCAATTGGAACAATAACATGTGTCGAAGCGGCTAAAGCATTGCTGGTTAGTAATTTTAAGCTAGGAGGGCAATCAATAAGAATGTAGTCATATAATCCTTCTAGAATTTCCAATTTATTTGAAAGTTCCTCGGATGGTCTTGGTGCATCATCTTTCAATTGATCTTCAGTTTTACCAAGAGTTAATGAGCCATATATTAAGGAAACATTTTTAAATTTTGTTTCTTCTTCTAATGCTTCCGATAATAGACTTATATCACCAATAAGTAATTCAGCTGATGTAGTTTCAACTTCGCTAGGGTGTCTTAATCCTATATGTAAACTTGCATTTGCTTGTGGATCCAGATCAATTACTAAGACCTTATTTCCTAATTCAGCAAGCTCTGAAGCAAGATGTACTACAGTAGTTGTTTTCCCGCAACCACCTTTATGATTAGCTACAGCAATGATTTTAGTTGACATATTTGTCTTAAGGAATTTACTTTGATTTCATTTAATATAAAGATATTTGTAGCAACTTGCTACAGTTCCTTTGTCATATTTTTATCTTTTGAATTCAAAAGATGTGGGAAAAACATTTCTTAACTTTTTTAAAAAATATAGCTAGCTAATTTTAATTAGTATTAATTAGTTAATTATAATTAAACAAGTTTTATTTGTTTAAAAAACAATTAGATAGATTTTTTAAAGTGGAAGGTTTGTCACTAATAAGTGGAAGGCCTGTCACTGATAAGTGGAAGGTTTGTCACTAATAAGTGGAAGGTTTGTCACTGATAAGTGGAAGGTTTGTCACTATGGTGGAAGACTTGTCATTGTGATTTATTTTAATGTGTATTTTTTAATTTAAAACAATACAATTCAACTGCTTGTGATGTTGATAAGTTTGTTTTTATTGAAATAAAGGTGGAAGACTTGTCATTAGATGTTTTTTATTCTGTGGATAAAATATTTGTATAAAATTTAATTGATAACATGATGTTTGATAGTCAAGAATATCGGAATGGTGGAAGGCTTGTCACTTTAATGGTGGAGTATATGTTGAGTAATTCCACTTTAGTGGTGCTGTAGGCTATTCCTACTTTCAAATTGATTGCTTGAGCGACACAGATGAATTATCAAAGGTGGAAGAACTGTCACTTAAAAGTGTTTATTTTTATATTTATTCCACCATAAGGCTGAATAGTACCAAAATTGCACTTTAATAGGGCTTTGTTGCATAAAGGTTTGAAAGATAGAAGCGATCCTAATTGAGCCAAATTTAAGTGACAACTCGGGTATGTGGTCTGCCTAAGTCCGTAAATTTATTTAATACTGCCATACGTGCATGAATCTCATTGACTTGGCTTTGAAAATTTCTCGCACTGAGTTTATCCCCCAATAATTTGATGCAATGCATCTTGGTTTCAACCAAACTTCGCCGATGATAGCCTGACCATTTCTTCCAAATAGTTCTTCCTAAACGTTTAACTGTTCGAAGCAACTCATTGCGTTCTAGCGAGCTCATCTTTTTATCTTTCCATGGCTTCGCATTTTTTCTTGGTGGAATCACTGCATGTGCTTGCCGATCCGCAATGACCTGTCGGCACTGTTTGGTATCATAAGCTCCATCGGTATAGACGGAGTCAACTCTCTCATCTTGTGGAATCTGATCGAGTAAATCACCAAGTACCTGTGAATCACTCACATTGTTGGTTGTGAGCTGAACAGCGCGTATTTGTAAGGTTTTAGCATCTATACCCATATGTAATTTACGCCATTGGCGATGATATTCAGACTGATGTTTTTTACGCTTCCATTCACCCTCACCTAAGAATTTCAGACCTGTAGAGTCAACGATTAGATACAGTCCATCACAACTTTTTTGATAGCTAATCACAATATCAATATGCTGTTGTCGTCTACAAATTGTAGTGTAGTCTGGCGCTATCCAATTTAACCCACAAAGATGGATGAGACTTTGAACAAAGCCAGTGACCATGCGTAAAGACAATCGGAAGAGAGATTTAATCATTAGGCAGCATTGGATAGCTGCGTCGGAGTAAGTTTGATTTCGTCCTTGTTTGCCTTTTGATGGGGCATACCATTGCGTAGCAGGATCAAACCAAATGGCAATATTTCCACGATTAATGAGAGCTCGGTTATATGAAGACCAATTGGTTGTGCGATAAATTTTAGGTGTCGACTTATTCATTTGAAAATTATATTGTGGAATAAGCCTTTAGAGATAGGTTTGTGCAACAAAGCCATTGCCAATTATATGTTCCATAACAAGGATTTCCCTGTTTTGAATAACCATGAGGTCTATGTTCATGAGATTTAAATCCACTTTCATCAAGATAGATGATTGGGTGTTGATACCTTAATCGGTTTAAATCTTTTAAATACTGCTCTCTGAGTTCTGTTTTTGCTTTCGGGTGCAGTAAGGTCTTTTTTTAACTGTGATATTTAGATCCTTGAGCGCATCTCCAATTGTAGAAATACCACAACCAAAACGAGCAGCGCGTTCATATTGATAATCATCAGGATATTGCTCAACATCTGCACGTAAGGCATCATCATCAACTTTAGATGGTTTTCTTGGTCGAGTTCTTTTTATTTCGATTCGCTTTTTTCCATTCGACAATTGTATTTTTATCAATTTCGAAGTGCTGAGCAACCGCTCGAATAGATTGGCCTTCTTCAAGCTTGGCTAATATTTTCTTTCTAAAATGTATTGGATAACTCATATCGGTATTGTATTGGTTTTTTTGCGTGCTTACTATATGGACACGGGTGCGGCGATGAGGTGCTCAAGCACTTTGCTGCACGGTTGAGGGAACACATTCGCGCAACCGACATGGCTGCCCGGATTGGGGGGAGGAATTCGCTGTGTTGTTGGAAGCGGCATCGATTGAAGACGCCCAAGTATGGGCGGAGCGATTTCGTCAAGACGTTGCGACGACAGCGGTGGTGTGTGGAGAGGTGTCGATCAGCTATAGCGCCAGCATGGGGGTGGCCCCCCTTGACGTCTGCTTAAACTCTTCCGAGCAGGTGATGCAGCAGGCGGACAGCGCGCTCTACCAGGCAAAAAGACAAGGGCGCAACCAAGTTGTGGGCGCACAAGTATTTCAGAATTGAGAGGAATGGCGATGAAGGAAAAGCAACCGGACCCGATCAAAACATTTCGTGCCCAATGGGCAGTGATGACGTTCTACGAGCGCTTCGAACAGGTGATCGCGCTCGCGCTGTCCGCAATCATTGCCGTGATCATCGTGGTCTCGCTGCTGCAGCTGATCTCGATCGTCTTCAGCCTGCTGGTCATCGATGCGTTCAATCCGCTCGATCACAAGGTCTTCCAGACCGTGTTCGGCATGATCATGACGCTGCTCATCGCCATGGAGTTTAAGCATTCCATCGTGCGGGTGGCCTTGCGCCGCGATAGCATCATCCAAGTCAAGACGGTGATCCTGATCGGGCTGATCGCCCTGGCGCGCAAGTTCGTGATCCTCGACCCGGAGACCAGCCCCGCCAAGATCGCGGCGCTCGCAGGCGCGATGCTGGCCCTCGGGGCGACTTACTGGCTGCTGCGCGAGCGCGATGACCGGGCCGCTGGGGAAAGCCCAAATGAGCCATCGTGATCGGCGCCACGCGCAGGCTGCCGGCGCGCGGCATCGCTGGCTCAATCGCCTGCAAACCGCGCTGTTGGTGCTGACCCTGCTCGGGATTGCCGCCGTCGCCGGCAGCCTGCTGTTGGGTGACAGCGCTCTGTGGCTGGCGCTGGCGGCCGCGGGGTTCACCCTGCTGCTCGAACCGGCGGCGGCTTCCGGGCTGACCCTGCGGCTGTATGGCGCACGCCCTCTGCACCCGAATGAAGCGCCCGATCTTTGGGCTGTGTTGCGCGAACTGGCGGCGCGGGCCGGGTTGCCTGCCGTGCCGGTACCGCACTACGTGCCCAGCGGGGTCGTCAACGCCTTCGCCACCGGTACGAAGCATCACGCGGCCATCGCGCTGACCGACGGTCTGCTGCGTAGCCTCACGCTCCGCGAGTTGACCGGCGTGCTCGGCCACGAAATCGCGCATATTGCGAACGAGGATTTGCGTGTCATGGGGCTGGCCGATTCCATCAGCCGGCTCACCCATCTTCTGGCCTTGTTGGGGCAAATCATGCTCCTCTTCAGCCTGCCGGCCTTACTGTGGGGCACAGTCGCTATCCAGTGGCCGGCGCTGCTGTTGCTGGCCGTTTCGCCGCAGCTCGCGCTGCTGGCGCAACTGGGTTTGTCGCGGGTGCGCGAATTCGACGCCGACCGGCTCACCGCCGAATTGACCGGCGACCCACAGGGATTGGCTTTGGCGCTCGCCAAGATCGAGCGGGAGAGTCGCGCCTGGCTGCTGCCCGGATGGGGCAACCCGGAACCCTCCTGGTTGCGCACGCATCCGGCGACGACAGAGCGCATCCAACGCTTGCGGGAATTGGCTGATTCGATGGCACCGCAACCGCTTCATTCCAGCCCATTTCTGCCGGACATCCCCTTGGCGCCACGCCCACCGCGTTGGCGCGCCAGCGGTGTCTGGCGCTGATTTCAACAAGGAGAATGGCATGACCTACCCCGATCTCAACAGCCGCCCGGCGCCGGACCGATTCATCCGGCGCTGGCTCGTCATCACTGGCTGCATCGCCGCACTCATGCTGCTGTGGCAGTTCTTGCCTGCCATCGAAGCCTGGTTCAGTCCGCGCGAAGCGGCCGAGCGCACGGTGACACCGCGTGGTGATCTGGCGGCAGACGAGCAGACCACCATCCAACTGTTCGAGAAATCGCGCGGGTCGGTGGTTTACATCACCACGGCGCAACTGGTGCGTGACGTCTGGTCGCGCAATGTCTTTTCCGTGCCGCGCGGCACCGGCTCCGGCTTCATCTGGGACGATGCCGGCCACGTGGTGACCAACTTCCACGTCATCCAGGGGGCATCGTCTGCCACGGTCAAACTGGCCGACGGTCGCGATTATCAGGCTGCGCTGGTGGGCGCCAGCCCCGAGCACGACATCGCCGTGCTCAAGATCGGCGTCGGCTTCAAGCGCCCGCCAGCTGTGCCGGTGGGCACCAGTGCCGACCTCAAGGTCGGGCAGAAAGTGTTCGCTATCGGCAATCCCTTCGGATTGGACTGGACGCTCACCACCGGCATCGTCTCGGCGCTCGACCGCACCCTCGACGGCGAAGGGGGCGGGCCTGCCATCGATCACCTGATCCAGACCGACGCCGCTATCAACCCCGGCAACTCCGGCGGCCCGCTGCTCGATTCGGCTGGGCGGCTGATCGGCATCAACACCGCCATCTACAGCCCTTCGGGCGCGTCCGCTGGCATCGGTTTCGCTGTGCCGGTGGATACCGTCATGCGCGTGGTGCCGCAACTCATAAAGACCGGCAAGTACATCCGTCCGGCGCTGGGCATCGAGGTGGATGAGCAGCTCAACGCGCGTCTGCAGGCGCTGACCGGTAGTAAGGGCGTATTCGTATTGCGCGTGACGCCGGGCTCGGTGGCGCACAGGGCCGGGCTCGTCGGCGTCGAGGTCACCGCAGGCGGCATCGTGCCCGGCGATCGCGTTATCAGCATCGACGGTATCGCCGTCGACGACGTCACCACATTACAGGCCCGGCTAGACGACAAGAACGTTGGAGATGTTGTGGTCTTGTTAGTGGAGCGGGCCGGCAAGACTCGCGAGATGCTTGTGGAACTACAACCGGGAGTTTGATGGAAAGTGGGTCATGGATCTGCACAGCGAAGCAGTCAAGCGACTTCAGCCTTGCGCCGAACTACGAGCCCTAGCTAGTGCAGTGGGGGGAAGGCTGTTTAGGTTAAATGGATATAAGGGAGTCATTTTTGATTGTGTTTTTAAAAGAAGATGTTGATTTTTTTGGGTAAGCATTTAGGGCGTCCAAGGGTTGGAGCAGTTGGCACGGATGAGAGAGCTCAATGCTCGCTAGGGATTGGATCTATGTGTTTTTTCTGACTGACTGCTTACGTGTTGGAACGGGCAACATCGGAAAAGGATGAATTTTTATTTTCACCATTTACCGTATTTTTCGAGCCTGGGCGAAAATTAGGATGATACTTTAGCGCCCTTAATCATTCTCCCATGAAAGGCAAAACGATCCAGTCTCGGGTGTAAGTGCTCACAACATACTGATATAAAATGGATTTTTTATGAATAGGAGAGCGCGCGACGTTTCTCTCTGTTTTTAGGGTTAGGATGAAACTTAACCTTGGTGAAAGATGTGACCAAGATTATGACTAGATTAATAAGTCTTTATTTTTAAAGACTTATTTTATATTTTCTTTTAGTCATAATTTTAGTCATAAAATATAGAAAAACTAGATCAAAATACAACCAAATAAGTCATAAAAAACCGATTCCATTTTAAATCTATGGTTCAAATCGATAAAGCATTTGGTTCATTTCAATTATTAGATTAAAACAAGGCTCGGTCAAGGGGTCGGTGATCGCCATACGCAGCAACTGCTGCTCCATTTCCTTGCGAGAAGAGATGTTGAGCAGAGTGCCGACTATCAGTTGCCTGCCCGCGTCACCCAGCCATCGGCCGCGATCCAAAACCCAAATCCAAACGCCGGATCGATGACGAACGCGGTACTCGCACTCCAATCGCTCCGACGGGTTTTCTTGATAAGCGCGCACCTTTGCCAGAACGACCGGTAAATCCTCCGGGTGAATACGCGCTTGCCATGCGGCATGGGTGGCGCCAATCTTCTCGTCGTCGGAGGTGAAGCCGAACATCGCCAGACTGCGGGCAGAAAGCCTGAAGCTGTCGGTGGCGATATCCCATTCCCAGAACCCCAATTCTGCGCCTTCCAGGGCGATGGCGATCCGTTCGTTGTCGTCGATTTTCGCTTGTTGGCGAAGCTTCAGCTCGTCGCGCCTCTGGCGATTGGTACGAGCAAAACCCCACGCGCAACCGCCATGCCAATATTGGCAAGTAGCGACACCATCAACCCAATGGCCGGCCCGTTCATGGTCTATCCCCACCTGACTCACTGAGTGTCTGCCGTAATTCCTCGATCCGGCGGTTGACGTAGTCGGCATTGATGCCCAGCATCAACAGCACCTGCTCGGCCAGCCCCAGTCCCAAAGCCAGGTACAACGGGTACAGCCTGACATTGGGCAGATTACGCAAAAGCTGGGCATCCGTTACGCGGTCAGTGGCCACCACCAAGGGCAAGGTCGGGCGGCGTTCGAGGACCGCTCGCGCAATGCGCTCGGCCGTCTGCGGACGAACAAGCGTCAGCACCACCAGACGGGCATGGGCCAATCCGGCGGCGGCCAGGGTGTCGAGCCGACTGGCATCGCCATACGACACCGGCGCCCCCATCGCACGACCCGCTTCGACCCTTTGGCGGTCCGATTCCAGCAGCAAATGCGGCACGCCTGCCAGACGCAGCGTTCGACTCAGCAGCAGCCCGACTTCATCCGCCCCACAGATGATCACATGGTCGCGCAACGACCGCGCCCGCTCGGCGACTTCGCCTTCTTCGGCCTGCGGTGGCTGACCGAGTGCGCCCGAGCGGCTGAATGCCCGCGCCCAACGGTCATGGTGTCGGATCAGGAGCGGCGCCAACCCCATGCTCAGCACCAACGCGATCAGCATCGGTTGCACCACGTTGGCGGCAACCAAGTGCTGCTGCATGACCATGCCCAGGAGCAGCAGCGCAAACTCGCCGCCATGCCCCAGCACGATGCCTGTGCGCCAGGCGTCGAGCGCCGACAGGCGGGTTGCGCGCAGAGCCAGAAAGTTCAGCCCCATCTTGAGAGGCACCAAGGCCAACAGCCAGCCCAGTACCGCCAGCGGTGCTGCCACGATCTGCGCGACATCCAGCTGCAAGCCGATGGTCACGAAGAACAGGCCCGACAGCACATCGCGAAACGGCCTGAGGTGGCTTTCCATGTGGTGCCGGAAGTCGCTCTCGCCCAGCACCATCCCGGCGAGGAAGGCCCCCAGGGCGGCGGATACGCCGACCGCGTGCGCAGCGGCGGCGGCAGCCACCACCACGCACAAGGAGACGAGCACGAACGATTCCTCGTGGCCCCGCCGCGCCACCCAGCCCAGCAGACCATGCAACAGACGGCGCGAGGCGAGGGCCGCTGCCGCGAACAGCAGCAGCACACCGAATACTTCGAGCAGCACATGCTCGATCTTCGGCGACTCGCCGCGCGCCCAGATCGCCAGCAAGGCCAACAGGGGCACGCTGGCCAGGTCCTGAAAGACCAGCACGGCGATGGCACTGCGGCCGTGGCGGGTGGTGAGCTCGCCTTGGTCGGCCAGTTGTCGGCTGACCAGCGCCGTGGACGACATGGCCGCCGCAGTGCCGAGCAGCACGGCGCTCTGGCCGGGCTGCCCCAGCCACATCAATAGCAGGATCAGCGGCGGGGCCACGGCGATCATCTGCAGAGCGCCCGCCATCAGCACTGTCCTGCGGGCGAGCCAGAAGTGTCCGAGGGAAAATTCCAGTCCGACCATGAACAACAGCAGCGCCACGCCCAGCTCGGACAGAAAGCTCAGCGTCTCCCCCGGCGCGATCACGCCGATGACTGAGGGGCCCAGTACAACGCCGACAGAGAGATACCCCAGCAAGGCGGGCACTCTGAACGCCGCCGTCGCCATCGCCGCCAGGCTGCAAGCCGCCAGCAGGATTAACGTAGCACCAAGCAAGCCCTGCATCGGTCAGCGTCCCACTTGCGTCGACGTCCAGCGCACGATGTCCTGCGTGCCCATCGCGCCGGCCTGACGGGCGATCTCCCGCCCACTCTGGAACAGGGCGAGCGTCGGGATGCTGCGGATACCGAACTGCGCGGCCAGGTGGGGCTCAGCCTCGGTATTCACCTTCGCCAGCCAGATCCTCGGTTCGAGCTGGTTCGCCGCTTGCTGGAACTGTGGCGCCATCATCTTGCACGGCCCGCACCATGGCGCCCAGAAATCGACCAGCAGCGGCAGATCGCTGCGCTCCACGTGGCGCGAGAACGTCGCCGTGGTCAACTCGATGGGCTCGCCCGTGAACAAGGGCTGCTGGTAGCGGCCACAGTTGGGATGTTCCGATAGCTTCGCAGTCGGTACGCGGTTGATGGACTGGCAATGCGGGCAGACGAGGTGAAGATCATTCTTCATGGTTCGCCTCCTTGGACCACAGTGAGGCTGCCTCGCTTCGGGTCACAGACAATGCCGACCAATCAACGCCTTGGAGCCAATCGTTCCCGTTTTTGCTTACTCCGGCCTCTTCCAGATGAGCAGCGATGAATGCTTCGGCCTGCATGAGCCACCTTCGGACAGCATCTTCCTTATTAGGAATCAGCAGGATTTCAGAGACGCTGCTGGCATTCAGCCCGTCCACACGGATAAGCAGAAAAATGCGCCGCCACAAACGCGGCATGTCCTTCAGCAGGTCAAATGCAAAAGCGAACTCGCTCGACCGATCAATCAGCTCCTCCTGTTCCGCGATCGTTGCGACATCGGGATGCTGACTGCCAGCGAAGATATCGGCCAGCTTGAGTGTGTCATCGGGCTGATAAAATTCGAAGATTTCCTCTTCCACCATGGCCTCGGCCACGTCTTGGGCATCCGGTTCGACCGGCGCGTCCAGAGAAACGAATTCGCCAAATTGCCGGCTGCTTGCCACTTCGTTATCCAGGACGGCGAACAGATGCTTCAAAAGACCGGTGTAAGCCTTTTTTTCCCCCGGCACGGATTGCCATTCCACCTCAGCTCGGACAATCGCTTCATCCACCACGTCGCGTAGCGTCGGATAATCGCGCGGTAAATCGCCGACGGCCCGCAGATAAGCCAGCTCACGCCTTGCGACAGCCTCAAGTTTCGACAGTAGAGGCATTCGGGTCACCTCGGCCTTATGGGCGGCTGATGCGGGTTTTGCGGCAATCCGCACCTTGAGCTCGCGCAAGCGCTCGCGTCGTGCTTTGCGCTTGATTTGATCCTGAGCATGCAGTCGGTCAAAATGCTTCTTGGCCTGACGGAACAACGACTTTGCGAGCATCTGCGCGAGGGGCGTCAGCTCGTCATGTGATGCAGTAACGCTGACAATCTTTTTGCCGGGCAGGTGCATATAGCCACTGGCCAGAAATTGCCGCTTGATCTTGTCGCGATCAAGGATGATTTGAAGTTGCGCTGAATCTTTAGTGTGTTTGTCGAGCAATGGCTTGAGGGCGTGCTCGATCACATTTCCCAAAGCTCTCTGCCAAGGTTCATGAAACTCTTTGTCGATAGCTCGATAGCTATATTGCATCTGCATGTATGACTCCTTCGATGTCATTTCTATGGAGGTATGAATCGAGGATGCTCATATCCATAGATTTTGGTTTGGCACGCTCTTACCCCAGGCGCGTTTTGCGAAGACTCCAACTAAAGAACAAAAGCGTGACGCCATAGACTGCCGCATGGAAACCCAACAGCCAGCCTGCGGCCACGAATGACTCGACCGGACGGGTAAAAAATATCCACAAGACGATAGCGCCAAGTATAATCGAGAGCAGTCCACTGAGGGCAAGCCAGATTTCACCCTTGATTTCCCGACGCAGCCGAACGGCGGCGGATATCTCCAGCACACCGGTGAAAATCGCCCAGAAGCCCACGCTAGCCCATAAAAAAGAAGCCAAGACTATCGTGGCGACCCAAGGAGCAACCAGGACGACGACGCCCGTAAGTATGCCGACAATGCCGCTGAACAGCAGCCAGCCCCAGCGCTCTTTTTTCTGGATATGGCGCACCGCTGCAAACAAGTTGAACGCGCCATTGACCAAGGAAAATGCGCCGAACATGATGGTCATGGCCAACAGAGCCGATTGTGGCATCCAGAACGCGAGGGCTGCAAAAATCAATGCCAAGACACCGCGCAGCACAAAAAGCCACCAATTTTGGCTCAGCGAACACAGTGCTTTGGTGGGGTCATCCGCATTGGAATTGGCGATGGTATCTGTGTTCATGCAATATCTCCTAAAGATCTATACAAAATAAAAAATCAAACACTCATGGGACAAGAGAGGGGGCGCTATGCGCCCCCTCTCCAGCGGTTTCAGAACAACTTGGACAGTTTTGCCTTGACTTCATCGAGCCAGCCTTTTCCGCAGCCTCCCCCTCCCGTCTTTTCCTTGATTTTCTTGAGTTCAGCGTATAGGGGCTCAAAGTCCTTCCTTTTACCATAGCCCAGCAGTTCTGCCATTTCCAACTGCTGCCGGGCTTCGTTCAACAATGTCTCCAGGCGCTCATTGGATGCTTCGCTGCGCTGACCATCTTCTACCAGGGGCTCTGCGCGCTTCAGGAGCAGCTTCGCACGCAGGACGGGCAGCGGAAGCACGCTGCGCTCCTCGACCAGCGTGCTGAGCGCTGACTGCAGCGCGGCTTTGGCTTCTTCGATCTTGCCCTGATCGATCAGCGGCACGACTGCCTTCACGGCTGCGGGATAGGACGCCAAAGGGATGTTGGTGACTGTGATCACGATTTCACTGGCCAGCAAAGCCAGCACGTGGCGAGCCCGTTGCACCTCGCCATGTTTGAGGGCATCCAGCGCCTCGTCGGTCATCGCCTCAATGGTTTCCGTGTTGGCGAACAAGTCGTGCACGATGGTGCGCACATCAACGCCGGCCAGGGCGAGCGTGGGTTCGCGCGCGACGATCAGCTCCAGCTTTCCCGTCACTTCGGCCAGCGTTGCCAATGCGCGTGCAGTGTCCTTGCCGTCAAGTGCGGCCAGCGCTGATTTGGTCAGCGACAAGGCCGAGACGGCCTCATCGAGGACTTGTTTACGTTTGTCTGCCGCCTGCGAGTCCGTTTCCTTCTGAACCTCAGGCTGTACCTCCGTGACGACTTCAGGCTTGGCCTCTGGACTGACAGGAAGGCTGCTTACCGCGGCCTGTTCGTTTATTCCTTCGTTCGTCGCATTGGGATTCGGTGTTTGCTCATTCATGGTGATATACCTCGTATGAGATAGTGAAAATAGGCGAATCTATTGGGGCTGAATGCGAACATCGCGAGACTGACCGACAGAGCAGTCAGCCCCTTCATCACCTCAAAACAGCTTTTGGATGCGCGTCTTCAACTCGTCGAACCATCCCTTGCCGCTTTTGCCACCAGCCGACTTTTGCTCAATGAACTTCACCTGATCGAAGATGGGTTTGAAGTCTGCCTTCTTGCCATAACCCAGGATCTGCGCCATCTCGATCTCCGTGCACACGGACGACAGCAAGGTGCTGAGCTCCTCGTTCTGCTTGGCATCGCGCTTGTCGGTCTCGGCCAGCTTTTCAGCTTTTGCGATCGCGGCTTCGGCCCGTAGCACGGTCAGAGGAAAGGCGACCGAGGTCACCACCAGGGTGTTCAGTGCTCGGGCGAGTTCCGCTTTGGCGTTGTCGATCTTGCCGCTGGTCAGCGACTGGCCGGTGGCACGTCCCACCAGGTGCGCCAGGCCGGCAAACGGCGCCGATACGGTCTGGGGCATCGTAGGCGTGAGGTCCTGCCGAACAGCAGGATCTGCCCCCGGAAACAGCCGCCGCGCCCGCCGCTGGTAACGGTTGATGCAGAACAGCCCATACAGCAGCGAACCGCCCAGCGGCAACAGCGCGATCAGCAGCACCCACAGCGTGGCCGATCGAGGGTCACGCTTGAAGATGACCGTGTGCCCCGCTGTGGGGATAGTGACCGCCAGCGGCACGAGGGTGGCTGCCCATGTCAGCCCGTTGGGGTCGGACACGACAGCCCCCATCGCTCAAGATTCGCCGCCCGCTGACTTCTTCTTGCGCGCAGGCTTGCTCGCGTCGCTCGGCGGCGTCTCGGCCGGCTTCGCGGCATCGGGCTTCTCAGGCTCGGCCGGCTTCGCGGGTGGCTCCTGGCGCTCGCAGACCACCCGTTCGGCCTTGTCGTCCCAGCGGGCGCTGGCGTGATCGCCCTTGCCAATGCCGCCGCCGAGCATCTCGCGCGCCAGCGTCGTTTCCAGTTCGCTGCGGATCAGGCGCTTGAGTTCACGCGCACCGAACTCCGGCTTGTAGCCTTCTTCCGCGAAATGGTCGATCAGCGTCTGATCGAAGGTGAGCGTCACGCCCTGGCTGGCGGCGTTGCGGGCCACACGATCGAGCTGCAGGCCGACGATATGGCGGATCTCCTCCTTGCCCAGCGCATGGAAGACGATGATCTCGTCGATGCGGTTGAGGAACTCGGGGCGGAAGTGTCCGCGCAGCACGTCCATCACCTCGAACTTGGTCTTCTCGTATTCCTCGCCGGCGGCGTCACGGGCCTTCAGCCGACGCTGGATGATGTCCGAGCCCAAGTTCGAGGTGGCGATGATGATGGTATTGGTGAAATCCACCACCCGGCCCTTGCCGTCGGTGAGCCGCCCGTCGTCGAACACCTGCAGTAGGATGTTGTAGACGTCGGGGTGAGCCTTCTCGATTTCGTCCAGCAGCAACACGCTGTAGGGCTTGCGCCGCACCTTCTCGGTGAGCTGACCGCCTTCGTCGTAACCGATGTAACCTGGAGGCGCCCCCACCAGACGTGCCACGGTATGGCGTTCCCCGTACTCGGACATGTCGATGCGCAGCAGCGCACCTTCATCGCCATAGATGGACTCGGCCAGCGCCTTGGCGAGCTCGGTCTTGCCCACCCCGGTCGGGCCCAGGAACAGGAAGGTAGCCACCGGTTTGCTACCTTCGCGTAAGCCCGCGCGAGACAGCCGCACGGCATCGGCCACGGCACGGACCGCCTCGTCTTGTCCCACTAGGCGCTCGTGCAGCCGTTGTTCCAGGTGCAGCAGCTTTTCGCGCTCTTCCACCGTCAACTCGTTGACTGGGATGCCGGTCAGGCGCGAAACGATCTGGGCCACGTGTTCTGCCTTGACTTCGGCACTGCCAGAGGCCCGCTCCCGCTCCCAGCCCTCGATCAGCTTCTTGAGCTCGGCCTCCTTGGCCTCGATGCGCTTGCCGAGCTCGGCGGCCTTGTCGTACTGCTTGCGCGCGGCCACGTAATCCTGTTCACGCCGCAGCTGGTGCAGTTCGGACTCCAGCTCCTGCACGGCCACCGGCCGGGCCGTGGCCGACAGCTTCACGCGCGCGGCCGCCTGGTCGAGCAGGTCGATGGCCTTGTCGGGCAAAAAGCGGGCGGTGATGTAGCGGTCGGACAACTCAGCCGCCGCGATGATCGCGTCCTCAGAGATGCTGACCTTGTGGTGCGCCTCGAAGGTGTCGCGCAGGCCGCGCAGAATCATGATGGCCTGTGCCACTGTCGGCTCGGGCACCGTCACCGGCTGGAAGCGCCGCTCCAGCGCGGCATCCTTCTCGATGTATTTCTGGTACTCGTTGAGCGTGGTGGCGCCGATCAGGTTCAGCTCGCCGCGCGCCATCATCGGCTTGAAGACGTTGGCCACGTCCAGCCCGCCTTCGCCACCGCCCTGGCCGGCACCGACGATGGTGTGCACCTCGTCGATGAACAGAATCAGCTCGCCCTGGTGCTCGGAGATCTCCTTCAGCACCTTTTGCACGCGCTCCTCGAACTCGCCGCGATACTTGGCGCCGGCCACCATGGCGTTGATATTGAGTTCCACCAGGCGCTTGTCGCGCAAGGTCTCGGGCACTTCACCGGCCACCATGCGCTGCGCCAGCCCCTCGACGATGGCGGTCTTGCCCACGCCCGGCTCGCCGATCAGCACCGGGTTGTTCTTCTTGCGCCGGGCCAGCACCTCGATGGTGGTCTCGATCTCCTGCGCACGGCCGATCACCGGGTCGAGCTTGCCGTCATGCGCCATCTTGGTCAGGTCACGTGAGTACTTGTCGAGTTCCGGCGTGTTGGTCGGCGTCTCGGCGCGGCCATCCTCGGCGCCCTTGCCGACCACCTTGCTGACCTGTTGGCGCAGCGCCTGCGGCGTCAGGCCGTAACGGCGCAGCAGGTTGGCGGCCAGCCCTTCGCCTTCCTCGGCCAGACCGACCAGGAAGTGCTCCGGACCGACATAGGAATGGCCGAGTTCATTGGAGGTCACGAAAGCGCGGCTGAGCGCATCCTTCACGCGCGGCGACACGCCGATCTCGCCCTCGAACGGCTTGTCCCCGCGCTTGGCCTCGGACTCGATCTGCCGCTTGAGGTCATCGACCTTGATCTTGAACTGACCCAGGATGGTCTTGACCACGTCGCTGTCGGCCAGCGCCAGCAGCAGATGTTCGGTATCCACCTCGGCGCGGCCAAATTCGGCAGCGTGTTTGGCGGCCTCCTGCAGCAGGGCTTCCGACTGTTCGCTGATGCGGCTGGCCAAACCACTGCCGCGACGGCGCGGCGCACCCGAACCTGCGGCGGCGGGCTCGCCGAACGAGGCATCGACCACGTCATCGGTATCGGCGGCCATCGGCGTCGCGTCGTCGCCGATGCGGAAGAAGTCACTGCCGAGGAAGTCCTCGAATAGGCCGCTGCGCGAGCCGAACAAGGCTTCCAGCGGCGAGACGGTGCGCTTTTGCTGGCGCACCAGTTGACGGTAATGGTCGTCACACAACAGCATGGTGCTGTGACGACCGTTGAGATTGGCTTCCACCCGCACGGTGGCGGGTTGGCCGCAGACCTGGCATTGTTTTCTGTCCATGCTGATACTCCTGTAAAGATTGATCTGAAGAGGCACCGCCGATCACGGTGCCTCATTTCTTTTTGGTTTTTGAGAAAAACGCGCTGCCCCGCGTCAGCCGTTGATCGGGATCGAGCGCCCCTGCTTGGGCGTACTGGCCTCGCGCTTTTCCATCGTGATCGTGAGCACGCCGTTCTTGAAAGCGGCCTTGATCGTGTCCTGGTTGGCATCGGCCGGCAGGTTCAGAGCGCGCTGAAAGCTACCGTAGGAGCGCTCCACCCGGTGGAAACCGCCGTCTTTCGTTTCCTGCTCCTGACGCTTTTCACCGCGCACCAGCAGCACGTCGTTGTCGAGCGTGATCTGGATGTCTTTTTCGTCGACGCCGGGTACTTCCAGGGCGATCTTGTACTGCTTGTCGGTCTCCTGGATGTCCAGCGCCGGCTTCAGCATGCCCGGCCAGTCCGACGGCCAGCGTGGCATGGCCAGCGTCGGGAAACCGAAGCCTCGAAACGCGTCGTCGAACAGGCGGTCGATCTCGCGATGCAATTGCAGGATGGGACTGACGGGCCCACCCGACACCTGCAGGTCATTGCGCTGCACCGGCAGCGAGGCAGTGCTCTGTTGTTCTTCCTGCTCCTTTTTGAACCAGTTCCAGGGAGCCAATTTCTTGAAATCAATGTCCATGTCACACCTCCAGAAGAAAAATTGAAGACTCTCGCTCACTCCGCTTGCCGACTTTCAAGTACGCTGCCAATTCATCGAGCGTGAAAATCACCTGTAGGTGCGCTTTCATTTCGCCCTCTCCAATCGCGTCGCTTTGCGGTTCCGGCCAAGGAAATCCTTGCAAGACTTTGTAAGATACTGCGCTTATCAGGAAAGAATATCAACATTCAATGTACAGCGATCTCCCGCCCCATTGATGCAGGTCGACTGCTCAGACAAGGTGCAGCGGGGCGACCTGATCAGGCCAACGTGCGGAATTGCCTAGTCGTCGCTGCGGATCGCGTTCCAGAGTCGGGTCGAAACACTTCCGTTGCCCCAGACAACGTATAGTAAGCACGCAAAAAAACCAATACAATACCGATACCAATACAATACATTTTAGAAAGAAAATATTAGCCAAGCTTGAAGAAGGCCAATCTATTCGAGCGGTTGCTCAGCACTTCGAAATGGCTTTGTTGCACAAACCTATCTCTAAAGGCTTATTCCACAATATAATTTTCAAATGAATAAGTCGACACCTAAAATTTATCGCACAACCAATTGGTCTTCATATAACCGAGCTCTCATTAATCGTGGAAATATTGCCATTTGGTTTGATCCTGCTAGATATTGATGAATCAGAACTCGACATGGCTTTAGAGCCAACAGCCGAATCTGCTGCTGTTCAAGATGAAAAGCTAGTCGATGAAGAGTTGCATGATGTTGAGTTATTGGACAACTTAAATAATGGCGCGTTTGACGATCTGATTAACGAGGAAGAACTTGATTTAAATCTTGAAGCAGAAGAAACAAAACAGCCAATTGTTCCAGAAAAGCAAAATAGCGCACCTCAGAAAGTGACAACAGAAAATAAAGCTGCAAAAGAGAAACCTAAATCTACACAGCAACGTGTGACACACTACAACTCCAAGAAGTCAGAAGTTCTCTTAGACCGTCTAGGCGGTAGTGCAGACATGATTCTTCTTGAAGCGAGTGATATTGATTTACCAAATGACAAGCTTAAAGAAAAACAAGAAAACCTGTTACGTATCCTGAACAACCAACCGACGGTAATTGGTACACGAGGTAATGTTGAGACAGTTCAAAAGAAAGTAGCTGAGAAGGTCATTATCTTGTTCACCTATTTCAAGAACGGTGGAAACTTAAATAAGGTCATGAGAATCGCATTTGAGACGATTATTACAGATGGTTATATTACAACTGGTAAAGGTGGCAATCTATATAACAACCTGTTGAATGCACATTACTCAGAAGGTACAGCGCGAGCGCAGGCGGGACAGATGCTCCAAATGTTCCCCCTATTGAAAATTGCAACAAAAGAAGGAAATAAGCTAATTCCAAATGAGCAGTCGCTAATTTTAGCCAAGATGAAAGCTGATCTCTTTCCAAGTGAAAAGTAATAGAAAAAAGCGGTAAAAAGGGAGTGTCAAACTCCCTTTATTTTTGCCTATGTCAAAAACACTATTTTCCTGCTTCTAATTTGCGCGCTAATTACGTTAAAAAAATTTTTATAAAGAAACACTCACGCTGAAAATAAAATTAAATCTAGCGCTTTACAACGCAAAATAGCACTGCTTATATATAAGCGCTTACTTATAAATATTGTTATACTCTTTTAAAAATATAAAACAGTAGATAGAATCCATATTATTAGTTAGCGCTTACTATATATTTCCAGATAATTACATTTACTATTCACTCAACACTGGCTTTGTTGCACAAACCTAGCCTATAAGGTTTATTCAGTCCTATAATTTCAAAATGAATAAACCTACTCCTAAAACGAATTAGGTCGTCCTCATACCCAAGTTGTCACTTGAATTCTGTTCAAATGAGCAGAGTGTTATCTTTTAAATCTTTGTGCAACAAAGCCATTGGACATTAATTAATGCGTATATTGATGCTGAATATGACCAACTTTAACAAACCGCCTTTTTATTTATTTTGCTTATAAATATTTTTCTAAGCATCTGTAATTTTGATATGGGCCTTAATTTAAATTATGATACTTGAACCTGTTAATCTTTTAAAATCCAAATAAAACCTTGTATATCAATATTATTGATATGCATTTAGTGCGACAAATTTTGTCTTTCTATTTCCAATTTTGCTGAAAAAACTTTAATTTTCGGTAAACTAGTCATGTTTTATTCATTTCATCGGACATGCATAACAATGACCCAAGTACAACTGCAACAATTACAAAAACAACTTTGGAATATTGCCAATACTTTGCGCGGCACCATGGGCGCCGATGAATTCCGTGATTACATTCTGGGTTTTATTTTCTTTAAATATTTATCAGAAAAATCGGTGAACTTTGCCAACGAATTGCTCGATGGCGAAGACCTCAGTTTTTTAGAGTTAGATGAAAATAATCCTGAGCATGTGCCATACATCGAAGAAATTAAAAAGAATGCCATTGCCGAAGTGGGTTATGCGCTCACTCCAAAACAGCTATTCCATACCTTAGCCGAGCGTGGTCGTCAGGGCGAATTCATTTTGGATGATTTAACTGCAACCTTAAAATCAATTGAACAAAGCACGTTAGGCACCGACTCTGCCGATGACTTTGCCAACCTGTTTGAAGATTTAGATCTAAACTCGACCAAGCTTGGCAATAATGCCAGTGACCGTAATGCACTGGTGGCGAAAGTCCTGAGTCATTTAGATGACATTGATTTTGATATTTCCAATACCGAAGCCGATGTACTGGGGGATGCTTACGAATACCTGATTGGTGAGTTTGCCTCAGGCGCGGGCAAAAAAGCGGGGGAATTCTATACCCCGCAAACGGTATCGACTCTACTGGCGAAGATTGTCACGCAAGGCAAAGACCGTTTACGTTCAGTCTATGACCCGACCTGCGGTTCAGGTTCGTTGTTGCTACGGGTAAAACGTGAAGTTAAAGATGTCGATATGATTTACGGTCAGGAAATGAACCGTACCACCTACAACTTGGCGCGCATGAACATGATTTTGCATGATGTGCATTTTGCAAAGTTCGACATCAAGCAGGAAAATACTTTAACCCGTCCGCAGCATTTAGATAAAAAGTTTGATGCGGTGGTGGCGAATCCGCCATTTTCTGCAAAATGGTCAGCCGATCCGTTATTTTTACAAGATGAACGCTTTGCTGCTTATGGCAAATTGGCGCCAAGTTCTAAAGCCGATATGGCTTTTGTACAGCACATGCTGTATCAACTGGATGACAATGGCACCATGGCGGTGGTGTTACCGCATGGCGTATTGTTCCGTGGTTCAAGTGAGGGCGTGATTCGTCAGTACTTGATTGAGCAGTTGAATGTGGTGGATACGATTATTGGTCTACCCGCCAATATTTTCTATGGCACCTCGATTCCGACCTGTATTTTGGTGTTGAAGAAAAACCGTGAGAATAGCAGCAACATTCTGTTTATTGATGCCAGCAATGATTTTGAAAAGCAGAAGAACCAAAACAAGTTATTGCCTGAGCATTTGGATAAGATTGTTGCGGCATTTGAAAAGCGTGAAAATATTGAAAAATATGCGCATGTCGCGACCTTGCAAGAAGTGAAAGATAACGATTACAACCTGAATATTCCGCGTTATGTGGATACCTTTGAAGCGGAAGCCGAGATTGATTTAGATGCGATTGCAAAACAGCTTCAAGCTTTGGAACAAGACAGCCAAAATACTGATGCCATTATTGCAGATTTCTGCAAAGAGCTAGGTATTGCTTCACCGTTTGCGGAGGTGAAGTAATGGCTGCGCCAAAATTAAGGTTTAAAGAGTTTGATGGGGATTGGAACAAAAATACTATTGGTAATTTTGTATTAAATTACAAAGGTGGTGCATCTCTAACACCAGCAGATTTTGTAGAATATTCAGATTGCGAAGTTATTCCTAAAAAAGCTATATCTTCTGGTGGATTACTTCAATTGGATAAAGTTGTTCCAACTTTTTGCACTCTTGAATTTTTTAATTCAAATCAAAATTATATTGTAGATAGTGAATATTTAATTACAACTCTACGAGATCTTGTGCCTAGTGGTCCAAGTATTGGTTATATCGTTAAATATGAAAGTAATAAGAAATATATTTTAGCTCAAGGTGTTTATGGATTCAGAATAAAAAATGATCTTAATAGAGATTTTTTAATCCAGTTCTCAAATACTTCTAAATTTAGACTACATATGCAATCTATCATGGTTGGCAGTACCCAAGTGCATATTAGAAATCAAGATTACTTTTCTACTGAGCTTTATACTCCGTCGTTACTTGAGCAAACCAAAATCGCATCTTTTCTTTCTACCGTGGATGAAAAGATTAGCCAACTCACGCAAAAACATGAGCTGCTGAGCCAATATAAACAAGGCATGATGCAAAAGTTGTTTAGTCAGCAAATTCGTTTTAAAGCGGATGATGGCAGTGAGTTTGGGGAGTGGGAGGAGGTTGCTTTAAGTAAGGTTTCTGATGTTCGGGATGGAACACATGATTCTCCGTCGTATGTTAAAGACGGTTATCCACTCATTACTTCAAAAAATCTTAAGAATGGGAAGCTTGATTTAACTGATATCAATTTAATTTCTGAAGATGATTATTTAAATATTAATAAACGTTCAGCAGTAAATATTGGTGATATTATTTTTGGGATGATTGGAACAATAGGTAATCCAGTACTTTTAAACTCAGATGGTTTTGCTATAAAAAATGTAGCACTCATAAAAGAGAAAGATGAACTTTTAAATATTTATCTAATCCATTATCTAAATAGTAGTTTTTTTGCTAAACAAGTAGCTTTGCTTAATGCAGGAAACACGCAAAAGTTTTTGGCTTTGGGACAAATTCGTTCATTATCAATTCATAAGCCACAATTAGCTGAACAAACCAAAATCGCTAATTTCTTATCAAGTATCGACCAAAAAATTGAAGTCGTGGCACAGCAAATTGAACAGGCCAAACAGTGGAAAAAAGGCTTGTTGCAGCAGATGTTTGTGTAGGGGAACCGAATGCAACTTTATCAAACCCAAGCACAGACATTACTAGAACTCACCGAAGATCCTTTTCGTTTGGAAAGAGAGATTCAAAGCCTGTTTGAAAGCAATCTTTACAGTTTTACAGGTCTGGAATTTATTAAATCTGAGTTTACGATTAAAAATAATCGTATCGATACTTTAGCTTTCGATCCCGAAAGTCAGGCGTTTGTAATTATCGAATACAAGCGTGAACGCAATTATAGCGTGATCGACCAAGGCGTTTCTTATCTGAATCTGATGCTCGACTATAAGGCAGATTTCATCGTTGAGTACAACGAGAACCAGAGTAAACAGCTTAAACGTCAGGATGTCGACTGGTCACAAAGTCGAATCATCTTTGTTTCACCGAGCTTTACCGACTTTCAAAAGCAGTCTACTAATTTTAAAGATTTGGGCATTGAGCTGTGGGAAATCAAACGCTATCAAGGTGGAATTGTTTCAGTCAATCCATTGCAGAAAGCCAAATCAGCCCCTTCAATCAAGCAAGTGCAAAAGGTTGACTCTGAAGATATTCAAAAAATTGCTAAAGAAATCCAGCAATATGATGAAGCCTATCACTTGGCGGATAAGTCCGATGACATCAAAGAGCTATATGAGCAATTCAGGGACTCAATTCTGGGCTTAACCACCGACTTAGAAGTTCATCCCAAGAAAATGTACATAGCCTTCCGTAAGGGTAAGCGTAACTATGTCTATATGAGTATTGGGACAAAGCAAATTCGTATATGGCTGAATATGCCTTTTAATCAACTGGATGACCCGAAACAGCTCGCGAAAGATGTTACCAATATTGGACATTGGGGCAATGGCGATTGTGAGGTGATCGTGTCAGATACAGAAAATTTAGAATATATCTTGAGTTTAATTAAACAAACATTGAAGTGAATAATTTAAGATTTTAGAGGGAAAGGAAATGACAGTACAAAGCGAATACCAACTTGAAAATGAACTGATGAGCCAGCTCAAGCAATTGGGATATGCTGCGGTGACCATCAAGGACGAAAGCCAACTACTGTCTAACCTCAAAACCCAGATTGAACGAGCCAATGGACTAGCATCCCTGTCAGAAACGGAATGGAAGCAGGTCATCAGTTTTTTAAACACAGGCACAGTGTTTGAGCGAGCCAAGAATCTGCGTGATCTGTTCCCAGTCAAATTTGATGATGGAACCAGCAAGCACATCTTTTTTCTGTCGGATGATCCAAGCAAGAACATCTATCAGGTCACCAACCAGATCACCATTGACCACCGTGATTATAATGGCCGCACCAGCCGTTTTGATGTAACCCTATTAGTCAATGGCCTGCCTTTGGTACAGATCGAGCTGAAAAAACGCGGCATGGAAATTGCCGAAGCTTTCAATCAAACGCAACGCTATATTCGTGAAGCCTATTGGGCTGGGCAAGGGCTATTTGGCTTTATCCAGCTGTTTGTGATTAGTAATGGGGCCAATACCCGCTATTACTCCAACGGCACCACAGGCATCGAGTTTGCCTTTCCATGGGCCGATGTCAGCAACAAACACATCAATGAAATTGTCGACTTTGCCGAAGCTTTTTTCAATCAGCAGCATCTGACCCAAATGCTGACTCAGTACATGGTGCTGCTAGAAACCACCAAAAGCCTGATGGTGCTGCGTCCCTATCAGACTTATGCAGTACAGAAAATTGTAGAGCATGTGCAAAACTCCAATCAGAACGGCTATATCTGGCACACTACAGGTTCAGGCAAAACCCTGACTTCATTTAAAGCCAGTCAGATCATCATGCAAATGCCTGATGTGGAAAAAGTTCTGTTTGTGGTCGATCGTAACGACCTCGATACGCAAACCTCACGCGAATTTAATGCTTTTAAAGCCGACAGCGTGGACAGCACCGATAACACATCGACCTTGGTAAAACAGCTCGATCAACGTCATGACAAACTGATTGTGACCACCATCCAAAAGCTCAATCGGGCCATCAGCACTGAACGTTATTTAGAATCGATTGATTATCTTAAAAATAAAAAAGTGGTCTTTATTTTTGATGAATGTCATCGCAGTCAATTTGGTGAGACCCATCAGAACATCAAAAAATTCTTCAGCAATGCACAAATGTTTGGTTTTACCGGTACGCCTATTTTTGAAAAGAACAGCCAAAGCAAAGCAGGTTTAAAACTGACAACAGATTACCTGTTTAATGAATGTTTGCATAAATACGTGATTGTCGATGCTATCCGCGACCGTAACGTATTGCAGTTCCAAATTGATTATCGGGGCAAATACACCGCCAAAGGCATGGCGACCAATGAAAGTTATGAGGAAGATGTAGAAGGCATCGATACCAAAGAACTGTATGACAACCCACAACGCCTAGAAATGATTGCCCGTTACATTGTCAATATTCACGATACCAAAACCCGTAATCGTGAATTTACCGCAATGTTCTGTGTCAGTTCGGTCGAAACACTGACCCAATATTACGACCTCTTTGAAAAGGTGCAGGCTGAAAAGCAAATTGAAGATGAAGCACAAGGTCGGATATTTAAACCGTTGACTATTGCAACCATTTTTTCCTATGCGGCAAATGAGGCTGTACCGACTGATGACTTAACTGGCTTGATTCACGAAGAAGCCGCAGATATTCCAAGTCAGGTCAATTCATCCAGTCGGGATAAGCTGGATTGCTACATTGCGAATTACAATCGACAGTTTAAAACCAACTACAATTCTGGTGATCAATTTTATGCGTACTACCGCGACATTGCACAGCGCGTAAAAAACAGACAGATTGATATTCTAATCGTGGTCAATATGTTCCTCACGGGCTTTGACTCTAAGCCGTTAAATACCTTGTATGTCGATAAAAACCTAAAATATCATGGCTTGATTCAAGCATTCTCACGCACCAACCGTGTCTATAACGATAAAAAACCATTTGGCAATATCATCTGTTTCCGCAACCTAAAACGTGCAACAGATGAAGCACTGGCGCTATTTTCCAATAAAGAAACGACCAAGATTGTACTTGTTCCCAGCTATGCGGAAATCGAACAGGATTACCAAGCAGCGGTGAGCAAATTGTTTGCCTTAACGCCCAATTACCAATCAGTCGATGATCTTGTCACTGAAGAACAGCAACTCGAATTTATTAAAGCTTTCCGTGAAGTGATGCGCTATAACGCGCAATTACAAACTTTTATTGAATACGATCAAGACCAAACACAACTCGATAAACAGCACTTTGCGAATTTTGCCTCTAAGTATGCTGACCTATGTCGTGCCGTTAGAAAGACCACCAAGAGAGACAAAGTATCGGTACTGGATGTTGTCGATTTTCAACTGGATTTACTGCATAGTGATCGCATTAATGTTGGTTATATCATCAACCTCCTACAACTAGTCGTGGATACAGACTCAGAGGACAAGCGTCAGAAGTACCAAGCGCAAATTTACGATTTAATCAGTAGCGATATTAGTTTGCACGATAAGCAAGACCTCATTCAAAAATTCATTGAAGAAAACATACCGAAGATGATCAATGGACAGAGCGTTCAAGATGCCTTTGCACATTTTTGGGATATCGAAAAAGAACGGGCTTACCAGCAGCTTTGTGAACAGGAAAATCTAAAGCCTGAAGTGATGAAAGAAGTTCTTGAACACTATGAATATACGAACCGTTTTCCACGTAAAGAAGAATTGAAAGACTTGCCAAACTATAAAGTAAAACTTTTTGAACGGGATAATGTCTTCACTAACTTGCTGGTCAAGACACGGCAGTTGATTGAAAGATTTTATACTGGTTTTAATTAAATAATACACATTCAAAGTGTGACTTTATTTCCAGAGGGCTTTGTTGCACAAACCTATCTGTAAAGGCTTTTTCAGCGATATAATTTTCAAATGAAGAAGCCTACACACAAAATCTACCGCACAACCAACTGGTCTTCCTATAATCGCGCTCTCATTAATCGGGGCAACATTTCCATTTGGTTTGATCCAAACACTCAGTGGTATGCACAACCACAAAACAAGCAAGGTCGAAATCAAACTTACGCCGATACGGCTATTCAATGCTGTTTAATGATTAAATCCTTATTCCGTCTATCTTTACGTATAGTCACTGGCTTTGTGCAAAGTCTGATTAAACTTTGCGGATTAAATTGGACCGCACCAGATTACACCACGCTTTGTAGAAGACAAAAGCATATTGATATTGTAATCAACTACCAAAAAAGTAGCGATGGGCTGCATCTACTCATGGACTCTACAGGCATGAAGTTTCTAGGTGAGGGCGAATGGAAGCGCAAGAAACATGGACCTGAATATCGTCGCCAATGGCGTAAACTTCATATTGGTATAGATGCTAAAACCCTACAAATACGAGCAGTTCAGCTTACAACCAATAATGTCAGTGATTCACAGGTGCTTGGTGATTTACTTGATCAGATTCCACAAGATGAGCAGATTGACTCTGTTTATACCGATGGAGCTTATGACACCAAGCAATGCCGTCAGGTCATTGCAGATCGACAAGCGCATGCAGTGATTCCTCCTAGAAAAAATGCAAGACCTTGAAAAGATACAAAATCACATTCTCAGGAGCGAAATGAATTACTTCGAACAGTTAAACGTTTAGGCAGAACACTATGGAAAAAATGGTCAGGCTATCATCGGCGAAGTTTGGTGGAAACCAAGATGCATTGCATCAAATTATTAGGGGATAAATTAACAGCAAGGAGTTTGCCTAGTCAGGTGAATGAGATTCATGTACGCATAGCAGTCTTGAATAAATTCACAGAGCTAGGTCGCCCTCATACCCAAGTTGTCACTTGAATTCTGTTCAAATGAGCAGAGTGTTATCTTTTAAATCTTTGTGCAACAAAGCCTATTCAGAACAACAATGATCATTACTTAATTAATGTTCTTCCCTCATGTGAGGGTTCACTTGCACTTTCTCATTTCAATAAACCTGGGTTTCGTCGATTTCTTGGATATTTACTCCTAAATAAAAACATAAGAGCTTCATATGAAAGCATCGCTCAACAGTGTCAAGCTTTTGAAAGAATTAATAATACAGTAAGAACATGGAACTTTAGTTTCATCCCGCCTAATTTAACAGGCATGAACATTGAAGCATATGGCTACTATGATAAGTTAACCAATACATTTAAGGTTAATGAAATCATTGGCTTTTCTGGGCTATCTACCCATATTGATAAGCCAGTTTATTTTTATCACGATAAATTTTCTAATGCCTCAAAAAAATCAAGTAATACCAGTACCATACCATCAAAGCCGAATCATGCAGAACCCAAACTCAATGATGAGGATGAAGCAACGCCTAGCAATAGACCCACTATTATAGATAGTCCAGCTACTTTATTTGATTTTGATGATCCATTTGAAACTAGAAAAATCGCAGATAAAACGGGCTCAAAAAACGCTATTATCGTGGATGATGCTAAAGAGTATATTGATGAATTAATTGGTGATGTAAATGCCGATGAACCAGGAATTGGCGGTACAGTTAAAGCTGGTGATTTTGAGGGTGCGAAGGATCAAACTGATGATGCCCATTTATATCTAGACCGTTTCTCCGCTTTTATGCAGATGCTTTATAAACTTGAGGAAAAGTATGGAATACAATATTCATTGACTTCAAAAATTTTGCCTACAGTACAGGGGTTTACTAAACATCTAAAGTCCGATAATAATCCACGCTGTATTGCTGAAGTACATTTTCTGCATCAAGGTCAGCATTTCATTTTACTCGAAGTTGATACATCCGATAATGCAAATCGTCTGTCAACACAATTGTTAACAATAAAAGATATGAATTGTTGGGAAAAAAATTATGAAAAAATTCGCAAATATATAGTTCAAAATACTCTTAACTGGCCAATTAGTTTCATTAAAGAAGTAGCAAGTCGTCAGGCTAGATTCAATCACCCACGTATTGATGAAGGACAACAAGTTGCTATTGATGACTTAGAAGGATGGGCAAAACGGATTTACGTAGGGTTAAATAAATAGATAAGCTTTGTTGCACAAAACTATTCCTAGTATCTTCTTCAGCAACATAATTTTCAAATGAAGAAACGAGAGTGTAAATAATTCTGTGTAAATACCGTTTTAAAAATACTTGGTTACACGCTCTTCAAACATGATACTAAAGCGATGCCATTAAACTTTCTCAGTCTTTTTTGACATAAGACCAGAATGATTCAATACCGTTGATGTGTGAGTTGCCTCCAGCAAATTCATTGTTACCATGAAAGACTATACCAAGCAAACAAAGGAAGCCACCTCAAATGGCGTACACTTTACTTTTAACTTTGGTTGATGTGTGCTGAAAAAACAGGAGGATTACCGCATTGAAATGGAAGCAACGACAATAGCCATTGCGGGAGAATCGGTTCGAATTCTATTGTGGCATTAATGTTGCTCGGATAGTGATATTTTAGTTCATCTATGAACTTAGTTGCATCATATGGGGGAACTTAGTTGCATCATATGGGGGCGTTATAAAAACAGAATTAAAATAAATTTTAAGTACACATAAAGCATGAGTATGATCCTAGAAGAGCCTGTAAATTATTTTGT
>NZ_LFZQ01000013.1:0-130 GCF_001990725.1 Acinetobacter genomosp. 33YU
TGTGACTTGGACAGCGACCTTCACCCAAGATGGCACAGCAACACCACCGAGCTTGAGTGTAGCAAACGGTACTTATACAGACCTTGCAGGTAACCCTGGTTCAGGTGCAAGTCTTGCAGGCTTAACAGCT
>NZ_LFZQ01000013.1:327-72658 GCF_001990725.1 Acinetobacter genomosp. 33YU
TGTAGCAAACGGTACTTATACCGACCTTGCAGGTAACCCGGGTTCAGGTGCGAGTCTTGCAGGCTTAACAGCTGACATTACGCCACCGACCCTTGCGATTAGTGCAAGTGACCTGAACCTTGCAGCGGGTGAAAGCACCACAGTGACCTTCACCTTCAGTGAGGCAGTGACTGGCTTTGATGCAACTGATGTAACCTTGGCGGGTGGTACTTTGGCTGGTTTAGCAAGTACCGATGGTGGTAAGACCTGGACAGCGACCTTCACCCAAGATGGCACAGCAACACCACCGAGCTTGAGTGTTGCAAACGGTACTTATACCGACCTTGCGGGTAACCCAGGTTCAGGTGCGAGTCTTGCAGGCTTAACAGCTGACATTACGCCACCGACCCTTGCGATTAGTGCAAGTGACTTGAATCTATCTGTAGGTGAAAGCACCACAGTGACCTTCACTTTCAGTGAACCGGTGACTGGCTTTGATGCCAGTGATGTAAGCTTGACGGGTGGTACTTTGGCTGGTTTAGCAAGTACCGATGGTGGTAAGACCTGGACAGCAACCTTTACTCAAGATGGTACAGCAACACCACCGAGCTTGAGTGTTGCAAACGGTACTTATACCGACCTTGCAGGTAACCCGGGTTCAGGTGCTAATCTTGCTGGCCTTGTTCTGGTACCAACAATTACTGCACATGACAATGTGGATAGTGTAGCTATAGACATTGTTCCATTAACGACAACGGGTATTAATGCTGGTTCTGCAACTTATCTAGCATTGATCGGTCTAACTGAGAATCTCAACGTATCGCTTTTAGGTACTCCGAGCGTGAGCTTCAATATTGCCGCTGGACATACTTCAGATGCAACGATTAGTTATGGAGCTTTACTCAGTTTATCTTTGCTTAACGACTATAAAATAGTCTTGCAAAAACAAGCACCGGATGGTTCATGGCAGAATGTTGCAGGTGACGCGAGTACTGGATTAATTAACGTCGGAATACTCGGCGGTAATGGATACGGTGCGACTATCACAGACTTAGCAAGTGGTTCTTATAGAGCATTTATGGTCTATACCGGTGTAGGTGTAGGATTGTTAGGTACAATGAGTGTGGTTCGCGATGATTATAACCACACAGTAGTACCTACATATACTGCAGCAACAGTAAGCGGTAATGTGCTTACAGATGATGATTCTGCTATATATGGTCCTTCATATACTCCAGATACAATCACTGGAACAACTGTGGTATCTACAGTAGTGGGTGAACAAGTAGGTGCGGTAACAACAACAATTGGTTCTTCTACACCAGTAACTGGCGCTTACGGAACACTTACGATTTCTGCGAATGGTTCGTATAGCTATACACCAACTGCTAACCCTGCCAACATTGGTAAAGTAGATAGCTTTACTTACACAATTAAAGACCCAGCAACGGGTGCTACAAGTACAGCTGTATTACACATACAGATTGGATCACCTGATGTAAGTATTACTTGGAATACTGCGAGTCCTGGAACAGATGGCATAACGCAAGTTATTGCAAATGCAGATCAGGCTATTGCAACGGTTGACTTTAGTAACTCAACAGATACACCAGTAGATGTTCCAAGTCCGAATATATCAATCAGCTTACTTGGTTCGACTTCTGTTGTGTCTAATAGCTTCACTGTTGCGGCAGGAGACTTAGTCGATGTGCAGGTTGCTGCGACTTATGCTAACCAACCATTGCTAAGTGCATTACCAACGGTAAGTTATGTTGTTCAGCAGTTGGTTGGGGCAACATGGGTTAACACAACCTATACTGGTTCGGCGACAGCACTTGCGAGTGTAGGTGGTATTAGCCTCGGAACGGTGGCATTCCAAGATGCTGTTGAGCATTTAAGCGCTGGTACATACCGTGTTCAATATACGTTGACGGCAATATCACTTGGTACAACCACTTTGGATACTCAAGTAACGACCACAACAACGCATTTGAACAGTTACTCATCTGACTGGGTTCACGGTAACATTCTTACCGGAGACACAATTGGTGGGGTTGCGGACAGTGGTACCTTTACTGCTGATGGTGTCAAACTTTATGTTCAAAATAGTGTTGGCACTTATGTTGAAGCTACTGGGCAAACGGTTACCACGACAAATGGCACACTTGTGATCAATTCGAATGGTGATTATGAATACCGTGCTAATACCTCATCATTAACATTGGCTAATCCAACAGATACGATTAACTATAAGTTAGTAGCAGCAAATGGTGCTGAGTCTTTCTCAACATTGACGGTTAATCTGACTACTTCTGATTACAATACCCATGTACTCAGTACATCAGCGAATGATACGTTTAATACTGATAATGGCACCATTGGCTTTGGTTCAGATACATTGATTTATCATGTATTAGATGGAAGTACTGCTACTGCTAACAATGGTGCAAGCACGGGTGGTAATGGTGTAGATACTTGGACTAATTTCCATGTGGGTAATGTTGCTACAGATTCTCAGGCTGATTTGATTGATATCAGAGGCTTATTAGATGGAGCACAAACGTCTGCTAATATTGGTGAATATTTGAATGTTACTGTAAGTAATGGTAATACCACTATTCAAATTGACCGTGATGGGTTAACTGGATTGATTTTACCTACAAATAACTTTACTAATCTATTAGTTTTACAAGGTGTTACGACCAGTGAAACTGAGTTACTTAATAATGGTCAAATTATCTACTAATAGATAATTAACCAAGTAAAAAAGAGAACCTTAGGGTTCTCTTTTTTATGTTTAAACAATACGTTAACTTAGCTTTTACAGAGTTCATGCTATGATGTATTGAAAATTTTATAGAACAACAAATAACGAATAGGGACTTAATTCGAGTGTCGGTATTTTTAGACTTTAAAAGACAACTTAAGCTTTGGTTGGAACATATTGTTCAGCATGTTCCAGATCTTACAGAAGAAACAATTTTGTTTATATCATTTGGTCCTAAAGATCAAAGATGTAATGTCTGGCATACCGACAAAACAGCTTTTTCACAAGCTACTATACAATTACTCGATTTTATTGATAGACAGTTTTCTCCAAATCAACTTCCAGACTATATAAAAATTGATGTTGCGTACAACCTAGAAAAACAAAGTTGGAGTCAAATAGAACAACTTGTTCATCATCAATTTCATAATAATCATTACCGCAGAGGAATCGCATTTGATGAAGCATGTTCAGTGGTTTTTCTGGAGCAAGAGATCTATGGAAAAGCAATTATTCGAGGTTTGAGTTATGACAAACCTAATTTTTTTGATGAAAACAATCTGAACTATGCAATTAAGCAAAAATATAACGCTACTAAACCACAAATTAGACTACAAGAGCTGCAAGATGTTTGGACTTTCGATACCTATGCAACTTTTTATGAAAATGGACAATTCATTAATTTAGCAAGCCGTTATGATACAAATGGTATTAGAGGTATTGTAAAGAACAAGAAGCAGCATTTTAGAGAGCTTATTGAGAAAAATGCAACTTTTTTGCACAGTCAGATTCAAGAAAATGGCAAATTCATTTATGGCTATTTTCCTGCTTTTGATCGTGATATCCGCAGTTATAATACAGTACGTCATTGCACATCACTTTATGCACTATTAGAAACTTTCGAAGTACAAGATAAACCTGAATATTTGCCTAAAATAATGAGTGCCATGCAATATGCACTCTCTAACTTTTATAAAGAAAAAGACCCTACAACTGCTTTTATGATTGATGGAAAAGAAGGGGAGTTTGAAATTAAACTAGGTGCAAACGCAGCAGCTATTTTAATGTTAACGAAATATCAGGAAATTACCCAAAAGTCTGAATATTTAAAATATGCAGAAAAACTTGCAAATGGTATTTTAAAATTAGTTGATTCAGATGGATTAACTACCCATGTGTTAAATTATCCAGACTATGATTTAAAAGAAAAGTTTAGAATTATTTATTACGATGGCGAAGCAGCATTAGCTTTATTAAGGTTATATCAAATAAATCAGGATAAAAGATTATTAGAAACAGTTAAATTAATGTTTGATAATTTTATTCATAAAAGATATGAAAAATATCATGATCATTGGTTAAGTTATTGTACCAACGAGCTTACAAAAATATGTCCTGAAGAAAAATATTTTATTTTTGGTTTAAATAATTATTTAAAACATTTTATTTTTATAAGAAATAGAAAGACAACTTATGCCACTTTATTAGAAATGCTCATGGCTGCTTATAAAATGGTAAATCGATTAAAAGAGCAAGGCCATCAAGAGCTTCTTGAACAAGCTTATATGTCAGAGCTAAAAAAACTCATTAAATTTCGGGCTGAATTCCAAACTACGGGTTTTTTCTATCCAGAAATGGCGATGTATATGGATCGTCCAGATAAAATATTACATGCTTTTTATGTGCGACATGATCGCTTTAGAGTAAGAATAGATGACCAAGAACATAACTTATCAGGCTATATAGCCTACGTAAAAGATTTCGAAGGAGAGGAGATATGACTTACTCTCTTTTTGAAATTAAGTTATTGGCGCCTCTAGATCATACTAACTTCGATAATGCGATTTGGAAATTTGAAGTTGATGGAGATGTTTCAACTTTATTGCTTATTGATTATGCATTGGAGCAATTTCAACAAAAAAACATCGAAGCAAATAAGACCTATGTTGTATCTGAGCAAAAGCCTAAGCAACTTGGTGAACAAAATTTAGGTTTAGAAAAAAATGAATCTTATACATTTGTCGAGCTCTTACAATTCTTAATTTTTACTCATGCAAATGATGTTAAAGATGCCTTAAGCAATATACTGTTTGATTCCGTTGAGCAAGCTCAATTGATCCTGTCTAAAAGGGCGGAAAACTACAAGTTAACTTTAAAATCACCTAATCAATTAAAAAATCTATTTTTGTTGGCAAAAAATATTTATAGCTATCCAGCCGAGCTAAATAACCTTTTCTTTCTCAAAACACTTTCTTTTAAAAATAAAGTATATCAACCGATTACACCTTTAATTGCTCATCCAGTGCTAACCTCGGCTTTATATATCTCCCATCAATTTAGAAAAATTTATGTCACTTATCTTGAGGATAACCAGAGCATTGGCTTTTTCTCTTTTTTAGATGACATTCACCGTCTCGAGCATTTGGTTCCTTATTATCACTGTTTCCAAGAAGAGCGCGTAAAGGCGAAGAATTGTACTTCACAGACTGGGATTATTAATATTCTTGGAGATACATATTTCGGTGAGACCTATACTGAAAAGCGTAAGTCGAGAAGGCAAATAGATGCTCTACAACAATATGGATATCACTTTTCATTTGAAAAAATACAGCCATTTTTAGGTAAAAATGACATAAACATAGCTAACTTTGAAGCAGTCTTTTCTTTAGAAAATCAATCACTATTAAAAGATAAAAAGCCATTCATTCTAAAAGCCGATGCTAAAAAAACATTAGAAGAATTTAAAAGCATTCATCTAAATTATTTGGTGTTAGCAAATAATCATCTCAAAGATTATGGTGATGAAGGGCTTACCTATACATTACAACAATTGGACGAGGCTAATGTTTCCTATATTGGTGCTGGGCACAACCAAAAAGATGCTCACAATTACTTTGAAATAGTTTTTGAAAATAAGCACTATGCGATTTTTAATGGTTATTGGCATAGAGACACTGCTTATTTGGATTATGACTTTTATGCGCTAGGGTCCAGAAGTGGAGTCGCTTGTTTAAACGGTGTCTTACTTGAGCAAATAGTTTTTTATAAACAGGCTCATCCTAAACATAAAATTATTGTTATTTGTCATTGGGGAGTCGACTTTAAACCTCCTACAAAAGAGCAAATTAAACTTGCTGGTATTCTGACGCAGGCCGGGGCTGACCTGATTATTGGTCATGGTGCTCATACTATTCAGCCAATTCAGATGATCAACCAAAAGCCAGTGGTGTTGGGTATCGGCAATGCTGTATTTAATAGTGATGGGGAATATGAGCAGCATCATTCTTTGCCATTTGGCTGTATTGCCAGAATAGATTTAACAAAGGATTTGCTTCGACTTTATCCAATTTATACCAATAATTTACAAACATTCTGGCAGCCATATCCAGTAGATATTAATGACTTCTCAAAGGCCAGTACTTATATGACATCTTTACTGACCCATGAGGATTACACGACTACCCATGATAACTTGGGGAGATACGTTGAAATTAAATTTTAAGGGTATTGTTGATAACTCGATAAAATCGTTTGAAGCTGTGATGGGGTAAAACCCAAATTTCTTAAGCCGCCACTGCCTAATTTACACTCAGCACTGGCCATAATATTAGTCGGGGTAGTTTTTGTAGCATTAGGTGCACATACATGTTTCAAGCCGAAAGCGTGGCCCATTTCATGAATACTACCTGCTTGTATATTATAATTTAATCTATTCCAGTCTAATAAAATAAAAGGCTTTCCATTATTACGGAATGTTCGGCTCGTAATATCGTTAAACTCTAACTTTTTTGAATAAGCATCGTATATAAAGACAATCACTTCTTTACTTGTTGTACGTTTAGGAAAGCATGCATTGACGCTTGCAGGCATAGATCCTATAGAAATAGGGCGAGGTTGATTTATTTCATTACCAAGTTGGCAGTGCAATTTTGAAAAATCTTGATAAGAGATATAACGATTTAACTTAAAATTAAATATTTTGTTTCCTTGGTCATCTAAATAATATTTATTCAAAATACCAACTTCTTTTCGCATTTGTGCAAGGTTGTCGAAACGTGCAGCAGAAGGATTGTTGGTTGTAAAAACGAAAGTGACTGGAACTACAGGCCTATTATTAGCAGGTTCTTCTATCAATGGCTCTGGCTTTAGTTGAGGAGGAGTGGTTGTACAAGAGGCACAAAGAAGTGTTCCTGTAATCATCAATAAGGTTTTTTTCATATTCATCGCATTGTCTCTGCATATTATTCTAAAGTGATTTAAAGTAAATTTTTATATGATATGAACGATGTCAATTTTTATGGATTCCATTTTGACAACTCAGTATGAACTACATCGACAAATTTTAGAAGTCATCGCTCTAATTCCATATGGAAAAGTAGCAACTTACGGACAAATAGCACGTATGGCTGGGTTACCTAAACATGCCAGATTAGTGGGTTATGTTCTTAAACATCTTGAAGCAGATCATCAGGTGCCTTGGTACCGCGTTATTAACTCACAAGGTAAAATTAGCCTAAGTAAATTTAATGAAAAAGGTGAAAATGTTCAGCAGTTAAAGCTTGAAGCTGAAGGAGTCTACTTATTGAATGGTAAAGTGAACTTAAAGCAATTTGCTTGGCAACCTTAATATTATTAAAGAGAAAAATACAAATGCAGAATTATAAATGGCGGACTGTAGGCATATTATTAATAAGTTTAACAGTGCAATCGAGTTTCGCAGAGCAGACTATTTCAGCCCAACCTTTTATAAATGTGAAAGCTTCATCACAAGAAATACACTCGATTTGTCAGCAGTTGAGTCAGACATGTAGCGATGAAGTTAAGCTGTGGAAACCCAAAAATACACAAGATCAGACTTATTATTTAATAGATGAGACTCCGCAAATTGCTCAAGTTAAAAAGCAGAATAACCAATACACAGTAATAAATGAGTGGAACTTTAAAAATTATGAACATACTAATAAAGAGCCACATTCTGATGATTTAGGTCCTGATGGACTCAAAATCTTTCCAGCACTATATCCACTCAATAAAAATGAATATGCCATAGCAGTACTAAATACTTGGTTTACTGGTTACTCTGGAGGGGGGCGTTTTGAAGAAAATGCTGATTTTATTGAGCTTAAGCCTAAAGGGCGGTATCAAGTTGCATTAAAAGATATTGCTTTTTCTTCGAATGAAATGATTCGGGCCTGTTTTTCAGAACAAGAGTATAAGAAGTCACCGCATTGCCATGATGAAAAATGGATGACATTAAATATTAGGTTTAAAGATATCGGTCAATCTTACTATTTATGGCAATTAAATTATAAAAATTATTCTTGGGATGCTTTTAAAAGTAAAAAAACAATAACGGTTGAGCAATCAAGAGAAGACGTTATTCCTTTTAAAAAATAGGTGCCTATCTGGCTGAATTAAGCCAGATAGGGTTTTTTTAGCGAACAATCAAAACAGGGATATGGCTTTCACCTAAAACTTTTTGTGCAACACTTCCTAATACAAGTTTTCGGACACCTGTACGGCCATGCGAACCCATAACGATGAGATCTGCATTGATGTCTTGTGCAGCTTGAATTATTTCTTCATGAACCACAAAGCCTTCAAGTAATTTGGTTTCTACGGTAAGCCCTTCTTGTACAAATTGTTGTTTGGCTTGTTCTAAAATATCGAGTAAATAAGTTCTAGTGCGTTCAATCAATTCATTTGTTTGACCAGTCTTTACATAAATATCCGCAATAATTGGATCAAGTGCCATCACTTGTACGATAGTAATTTTACTATTTAATGCTTTTCCGAGCTTGATGGCTTCTTTCATAGCGACCGTAGAAGTTTCAGAACCATCAATTGGTACAAGAATATGCTGATATGACATGAGATTGTTCCTTATTGTAATGATGCTTATTTATTCAATACTTTATACTTCTTTTCTTACGATTTAAATTCTAGCTCGTAATGATTTGTGTTATTGAAACAAGAAAATCTTGGCACTATTTTTTATTTATCTCTTAAATTTTCAATATGTGTTGTTAAAGCATTGATATCATCAGTTTGCAAATATTCACGCATTTTTAAAACTTGTTTTTCATCTAAATCATAAAGTTTTAAAGTGAGTAGTTTCTCTATTTGCTCTGTCGGAAAACGGTATTTAATAACTTTTGCCGGAACTCCACCAACAATTGCATAGGGTGGGACGTCTTTTGTTACAACGGCTCCAGTTGCAATAACTGCACCTTCACCAATTTTTACGCCTTGCATAATCATTGCACGGCTTCCAACCCAACAGCCATCTGCAATGATGGTGTCACCAGCAGCTAAAAAACTACGAGTATCGAAGGGGAAAGTTGCAATCCAATCTGGTCTATGAAGCTGATTGCCACCCATCATAATCACGCATTCAGCCCCAAAACATACAAAATTACCAATATAAAGCTGATCAATAGGTTTTTCTGGAGTAGAGGGTTTGTCATGTAAATAGCGCACTACACAACGCTCAAAACCTTGATCCCAATAGGCTGAGTAGTAAGAGTAATTACCCTTGATATGGATATTCGGATTTTTGACAGTTTTGGAAATAAACTCAAATTCACACCAATGACGGACTGGCGAGTTAATCAGAGGTGTATCCATAATTTACTATCCAAACAAATGAGTTAAAGCAATTAAAAACCCCTCATAAAGAGGGGCTTAAGAGTAGTATCTTAAAGATATTCTACACTTACAACTTCGTATTCAACTTCACCTTGAGGAGTGATAATTTTTGCTTCATCACCTTCATTTTTGCCTAAAAGGCCACGAGCAATTGGTGAGTTCACTGAGATTTTATTAATTTTAAAATCAGCCTCATCATCGCCAACAATTTTATAAGTCTTGCGTTCTTCAGTATCAAGGTTTTCAATCGTTACCGTAACACCGAATACAACACGACCGTTTTGTTCTAAGTCTTTAACATCGATGACTTGTGCAGCACCCAATTTTCCTTCGATATCTTGGATACGGCCTTCGCAGAAACCTTGTTGCTCACGAGCAGCATGATATTCTGCATTTTCTTTTAAGTCCCCATGTTCACGTGCCTCAGCAATCGCTTGAGTAATACGCGGACGTTCAACAGATTTCAGATGTTGTAATTCTTTCTCTAAGGCACTTTTACCTTCAGGGGTCATTGGATAACGTTGCATTTCGGTCCCTCTTAAGTTGAGAAAACACAGTTAAAAAAATGAAAAAATCCCGCCACCGATAAGGTGGCGGGACTTATCGGAAAAAAATTAACCTACAGTTAAATCTTGCAAGCGGTATACATCCATTGGCAATTTCACAGCAAAGGCTTGGCAAACTGCTTCTGCGCCATTGATAGTCGTTGTGTAATACACTTTGCCTTGTAGGGCAGCACGACGAATCATTGCAGAGTCATATTGAGCTTGTTTGCCTTCAGTAGTGTTGACAATAAGGTGTATTTCGCCATTTTTCAAGCGGTCAACAATGTGTGGACGACCTTCAGTTACTTTATTTACAGGTTCACATTCCAAACCTGCTTCTTTAAGCACTTTATAAGTTCCACCTGTTGCTACCAATTTGAAGCCGTATGCTACAAACTTTTTAGCGATATCAGCGATATATTTCTTATCAGATTCACGGACAGATAAGAAAGCAATCTTTTCTTCGCCTTCAGTTGGTAGGCCTGGTAAGCGGTCATTAGAACCTAAAACAGCTTTATAGAATGCTTCACCAAATGTCTTACCAACACCCATTACTTCACCTGTAGATTTCATCTCAGGTCCAAGCATTGGATCTACGCCTTGGAATTTAGCAAATGGGAAAACCGCTTCTTTCACAGAAAAGTGTGTTGGAATGATTTCTTTAGTAAAGCCTTGAGATTCAAGTGATTGACCCGCCATACAACGAGCAGCTACTTTTGCTAAAGATTCACCAATACATTTCGATACGAACGGAACAGTACGTGAAGCACGTGGGTTAACTTCAAGAACATAAACGTCATCGCCTTTAACTGCGAATTGAACGTTCATCAAGCCAACAACACCAAGTTCTTTTGCCATAGCCACTGTTTGACGACGCATTTCGTCCTGAATCTCTTGAGACAGAGAGTAAGGAGGAATAGAACACGCAGAGTCACCTGAGTGAATACCTGCTTGTTCGATGTGCTGCATGATACCGCCAATCACAACATCTTTACCGTCAGATACGCAGTCAACGTCAACTTCAGTTGCATCGTCAAGGAAACGGTCAAGAAGAACAGGGGCTTCGTTAGAAGCTTGTACTGCTTCGCGAAGATAACGTTTAAGTTCATCTTCGTTATACACGATTTCCATTGCGCGACCACCCAATACATAAGATGGGCGAACAACTAACGGATAACCAACTTTCGCAGCTTCAGAGATACCTTCTTCAGCAGATTTTACAATGCTGTTGTTTGGTTGACGAAGCTGTAAACGTTGAATCATTTGTTGGAAACGTTCACGGTCTTCTGCACGGTCAATTGCATCTGGAGAAGTACCGATAATAGGAGTACCAGCTTCTTCTAAAGCACGTGCTAACTTAAGTGGAGTCTGACCACCGTATTGTACGATTACGCCTTTTGGCTTCTCAGTACGAACGATTTCAAGAACATCTTCAAGTGTTACAGGTTCGAAGTACAAACGATCTGATGTATCGTAGTCGGTAGAAACAGTCTCAGGGTTACAGTTCACCATGATTGTTTCATAACCGTCTTCACGCATAGCTAGAGCAGCGTGTACACAGCAGTAGTCAAATTCGATACCTTGACCAATACGGTTTGGACCACCACCAATTACCATGATCTTGTCACGATTTGATGGATTTGCTTCACATTCTTCATCGTAAGTTGAATACATATATGCTGTGCCAGATTCAAACTCGGCAGCACATGTATCAACACGTTTGTAAACTGGATAAACACCCAAGTTCCAACGTTGTTTACGGAATTGCTTTTGTGAAATGCCCATGAGGTGAGCAATACGAAGGTCCGATAAACCTTTACGCTTGAACGAACGGATGTTGTCCGCGTTTAAGTCACCAAAACCTAAAGTTTTTACTTGAGCTTCTGTGTTGACGATATCTTGAATTTGAATCAAGAACCAACGGTCAATTTTAGTTGCTTCAAATACGTCATCTAAAGAGAAGCCATGACGGAATGCGTCTGCTACGTACCAAATACGCTCAGGACCCGGAACTTTAAGCTCTTTTAAAATCGTTTCTTTTACGTTTGTTGCACCAGCTTCGATTTTTTCATCAAAACCGCTTACACCAACTTCAAGACCACGTAATGCTTTTTGTACAGATTCTTGGAAGTTACGACCAATTGCCATGACTTCACCAACAGACTTCATCTGAGTGGTAAGAACTGGTTCTGCTTGTGGGAACTTCTCAAAGTTAAAACGAGGAATCTTCGTTACAACATAGTCAATTGCTGGTTCAAAGCTCGCAGGAGTTACACCACCAGTGATGTCATTTTTCAATTCATCAAGAGTATAACCAACAGCTAGTTTCGCAGCGATTTTTGCAATTGGGAAACCAGTTGCTTTAGAAGCAAGAGCAGACGAACGAGATACACGAGGGTTCATCTCGATCACAACCATACGGCCGTCTTTCGGGTTAATACCGAACTGAACGTTAGAACCACCGGTCTCAACACCAATTTCACGAAGAACTGCAACTGAAGCATTACGCATCAATTGGTATTCTTTGTCAGTTAATGTTTGAGCTGGTGCTACAGTGATTGAGTCACCAGTGTGAACACCCATTGGGTCAAAGTTTTCGATCGCACATACGATAATACAGTTGTCGTTTTTGTCACGAACAACTTCCATTTCGTATTCTTTCCAGCCGATTAATGATTCATCAATCAATAATTGGTGAGTAGGAGAGAGGTCGAAACCACGTTCACAGATTTCAAGGAATTCTTCACGGTTATATGCAATACCACCGCCTGAACCACCCATTGTGAATGAAGGACGGATAATTACTGGGAAACCAAAGCGAGATTGGATTTCTAATGCTTCTTCCATGGTTTCAGCAATAGCAGCTTTTGGACATTCCAAACCGATTTTGCGCATAGCGATGTCGAAGAGTTTACGGTCTTCGGCTTTTTCAATCGCTTCTTTAGTTGCACCGATAAGTTCTACATTGTACTTCGCTAATACGCCATTTTCATCAAGTGCAAGTGCGCAGTTCAATGCAGTTTGTCCACCCATCGTAGGTAGGACTGCATCTGGACGCTCTTTTTCAATGATTTGAGCAACAGTTTGCCAAGTAATTGGCTCAATATATGTTGCATCAGCCATTGAAGGGTCAGTCATAATGGTCGCTGGGTTAGAGTTAACCAAAATAACACGGTAGCCTTCTTCACGAAGCGCTTTACATGCTTGAGCACCAGAGTAGTCAAACTCACAAGCCTGACCGATAACAATTGGACCAGCACCAATAATTAAGATGCTTTTAATATCCGTACGTTTAGGCATTATTCGCTCCGTAATTACTGTTTAGATGCTTCGATAAGTTCGATGAAATGATCGAACAATGGTGCACAATCATGTGGACCTGGGCTTGCTTCAGGGTGACCTTGGAAGCTGAAAGCTGGTTTGTCAGTACGGTGGATACCTTGTAAGGTGCCATCGAACAATGATTTATGGGTTGCTTTTAAGTTAGCCGGTAATGTTTCTGCATCTACAGCAAAACCATGGTTTTGAGATGTAATCATCACTGTACCATCTTCAAGATTTTGTACAGGGTGGTTTGCACCGTGGTGACCATGATTCATTTTTACAGTTTTTGCACCAGAAGCGAGTGCCAAGATTTGGTGTCCTAAACAGATACCAAATACAGGTAATGTTGTGGTTTCAACAATAGTGTTTACAGCTTCGATTGCATAGTCACAAGCAGCTGGGTCACCAGGACCGTTTGAAAGGAATACGCCATCTGGATTAAGTGCTAATACTTTTTCAGCCGGAGTTTCAGCAGGGACAACAGTAAGTTTGCAACCGCGGTCTGCAAGCATACGCAAGATGTTGGTTTTGACACCATAATCGTATGCAACCACATGATATTTTAACTCAGGTTGTGTAAAGCCCTTACCTAACACCCATGAACCTTCAGACCATTCAAAACCTGTTGGATCACAGCACTCTTTAGCAAGGTCTAAACCATTTAGACCACCAAAAGCGCGAGCTTTAGCAATCGCTTCTTCTTCAGTAATATTTTCGCCAGCAAGGATGCAACCATTTTGTGCACCTTTGTCACGTAAAATACGAGTAAGTTTACGTGTATCAATATCAGCAATTGCAACAACATTGTGCGCTTGTAAATATTCACCTAACGACTGCTCAGAACGGAAGTTACTGTGTAGTAGTGGAAGGTCACGAATAATTAAACCATTCGCCCATACTTTATGGATACGACCAGATTCAACGTCTTCTTCGTTGCAACCAGTGTTACCAATATGAGGGTAAGTTAATGTCACAATTTGTTGTGCATAACTTGGGTCAGTCAAAATTTCTTGATAGCCTGTCATGGCTGTGTTAAAAACGACTTCACCAGTCGTACTTCCCGTTGCGCCGATTGACGTTCCTTTAAAGATCGTTCCATCTGCGAGGGCTAAAATGGCGGGGATGCTCAAACCAAAGCTCCTGAATTTCGGCTGTAAAAAAGCGAGTAGACCTAAAAAAGATAGGCGATGTTCTAAAAAAACATGCCCCTCCTCATCGGTCTGCCCGCTTGTAACTTAACAGCGCATTATACGCATGGAACCCTAAAAAGTCTATTTGTTTTCTATTAAAAAATATAATTCCTTGCTTGCTTTTTGCAAAAATATTCATCCGCTTGTCTGAAATTGATACTTTTGGCAAATTGTCTAACAATCTGGCGGTTAAATTATGCTAATTCCACTTATTGTAATCTCAGAAAAAAATAAACAATATGAGGAAATAGTATGAGCAATCAAGTTTCAAAAGATATAGCTGAAAACGCTTCTACAGTTGCAGATGTTGTTAAAGCTGAAGTAACCGAAGTGAAAGAAGCTGTTGCTAAAACAACGACCCGCGCTAAAAAAGCAGTGAGTGCTAAAGCGACGCAGGTAAAAGAAGTTGTAGCTGAAAAAACAGAACAGGTGAAAGAAGTCGCTCAAGAAGCAACTTCGCAAGTTAAAGAAGCTATAAATGAAACTCAAGAACAAGTAAAAGTTGTATTGAGTGAAACTGAAGAAAAAATAGAGACTGAGACTCAAGAGTTGAACCAAAACATTCAAAATCAGTTTGCTCAGATTAAACAAGATATTTTACAACGTCTTGATGTGATTAAAGCTCAGTTCAATACGTCTCAAGAAGGATTAAATGAACTGAAAAATACATTAAAAGCTGAAATTAATGCATTAATTGAAGATTTAACAAAAGTTACCAAAGAACTTAAAGGTGACATTAGCCAAATCTCTTTGAAGCATAAAGATTCTTTAAGTGAGAGTTTGAAACGCACTAAAAATAATGCGGTTGAAGCTTGGAACAAAGCAAGAGATAACTAAGTTTAGCTTCATAAAATTAATAAAAAAGCGAGAATCAATTTCTCGCTTTTTTATTTTTAAAACTGATGTAGCCAATCACGTTTATTGTGAAAATCAGCATTTTGTCCACTATGCTGCATTGCATAGTACTGCATACCATCTTTAGTCTTTAAAACAGCGGTTAAACCTAAATAAAGGTTTGCCCATTTTAAATGATGCTGCTGCATAAACTGACCTAAATCAAGACTTACATTTAAGCCGTAGTGAGTACGCTTGAGATGATTGAGCTCGATATCGTAAGCAACGAGGGGAGGCATGCTTTCCGGATAGCGATATTCTTCAAACTGGTAAGTTTGCCATGCTTGAGAAGGGGAGAGATTAATTTCCCGATAAAAATCTTCACCATGCACGCCAATAAAAATCTCAAAACAAGTCTCTTCCCACAAAAAATCTTGACGGGGATGAGCTGCAACTTTTTGAGGCCAGATAATAAGTTGGTTTGGATCACGAATCCAAAAACCCACATTTAATGTATGTGGGGTTTGCTGTTCAATTGCGCCAACAACAGAAACAGCATGAAAACGATCAAAAGCTGAAAGTTCGTAACTTGCCATAAAGTAGTCAATAAATTAGTTTGCTAAGTGAGCGTGACGAACAAGGTTAGATAAGTGTTGGTTCTGTTTAGCTGCTTTTTTGTAAAGTAAAACAATTTTACCAATTTTTTGCACAGCTTCAGCACCAGTTGCTTCAACAATTGCATCGATTACAGCAGCACGAGCTTCACGATCTTCGCCAGCAACTTTTACTTTGATGAGTTCATGATCATTCAAAGCACGAAGAGTTTCTTCGATTACAGCATCTGTTAAGCCTTGTCCACCAATCATGACAACCGGATTAAGCACATGACCAATTTGACGTAAACGTTTACGTTCATGAATAGATAAAGCGGCCATTAAAAATACCTGATTTTAAAAACGACTTAGTATAGCAAAAAACTTAAAATCAAATGTACGAAAAACTGTATAAATAATCGATCAACATTATTGGAAAAAAACTGTAAAAGTTATTGAGATTACGTTATATCCGTACTGTAATGAGAGTAATTTTCACGTACAATGAGCAATCAGAAGTTTTTTTGATATTTAGTGAGTTATGGCAACACGCATTACAAACCAAAAATTGTCTAAAAGTAGTCGTGCGTGGATGAGGGAACATCTAGACGATCCTTTTGTAAAAAAAGCACAAAAGGAAGGATATCGTGCACGAGCAGCATATAAACTTCTTGAAATTCAAGAAAAATATAAGTTGATCAAGCCAGGCATGACAGTGGTTGATTTGGGAGCGGCTCCTGGGAGTTGGTCGCAAATTGCTGGAAAACTTGTTGGTAGCAAGGGGTTGGTTATTGCTTCCGATATTTTACCTATGGATGCTTTGCCGGATGTCACTTTCTTACAAGGCGACTTCAGAGAAGAAGCAGTATTTGAAAAATTGTTAAATATTTTAAATGGAAGACAAGTAGACATTGTAATTTCTGATATGGCCCCCAATACATCAGGTAATAGGGCTGTTGATCAACCTCGACAGATTTACTTATGTGAACTTGCTTTAGACTTTGCTCAAAAAGTCTTGGGTCCAAATGGACAATTTGTTGTTAAAGTGTTCCAAGGCGCAGGATTTGATGAGTTTCGTAAACAAGTCGTTGATAGTTTTGATGTCTTAAAAACAGCAAAACCAGCAGCTTCTCGGGCACGATCTAAAGAAGTTTTTTTGGTTGGACAAGGGCGTAAAAAAGCATTGCAATAAAGTTTACTTGCCAAGCTCCTAAAAATTGTGCATTTTGTATCTTTTAGGTTATCCGCAAGCAAGACAATTGCTGTTTTTAAGAAGATCGGCCAAGATTAGGCATGATCAAATTAGATCGATATGGGAATAAAGCTTTGAGCGATTACTTCAAGAATGCCGTATTGTGGCTAATAATACTGGGTGTTCTGATTTTAATTTTCAGTAATATCAGTGACCGCAATAAGCCTTCTGCAATGAAATATTCAGATTTTGTTGCAGCGGTGAATGCTGGCCAAATTAAGCAAGTCACGATTGACGGTTTAAATATTAGTGGTGAAAAAACTAACGGATCTCAGTTTGAAACTGTTCGTCCGCAAGTTGAAGACACTGAACTTATGCCAAGCTTAAACAAGCAAAATGTTGTTGTAGAGGGCACAGCACCACAACGTCAAGGCATTTTGATGCAACTTCTCATTGCTAGTTTCCCTGTACTGTTAATCATTCTGTTATTCATGTTCTTTATGCGTAACATGGGTGGTGGTGCAGGCGGTAAAAATGGTCCGATGAGTTTTGGTAAGTCAAAAGCAAAAATGCTTTCTGAAGACCAAATCAAAGTGACTTTTGCTGACGTTGCTGGTTGTGATGAGGCGAAGCAAGAAGTTGTAGAAATTGTAGATTTCTTAAAAGATCCTGCAAAGTTCAAACGCTTGGGCGCTACAATTCCACGTGGCGTACTTATGGTTGGTCCTCCAGGTACTGGTAAAACGTTATTAGCTAAAGCAATTGCTGGTGAAGCAAAAGTTCCATTCTTCAGCATTTCTGGTTCTGATTTTGTTGAGATGTTTGTGGGTGTGGGTGCGTCCCGTGTCCGTGATATGTTTGAACAAGCAAAACGTCATGCACCATGTATCATCTTTATTGATGAGATTGATGCAGTAGGTCGTCACCGTGGTTCAGGTACTGGCGGTGGACATGATGAACGCGAACAAACCTTAAACCAAATGCTCGTAGAGATGGATGGTTTTGAAGGTAATGAAGGCGTAATCGTTATTGCTGCAACTAACCGTGTTGATGTGTTGGATAAAGCATTGTTACGTCCAGGCCGTTTCGACCGTCAAGTTATGGTAGGTCTACCGGACATCCGTGGTCGTGAGCAAATCCTGAATGTACATTTGAAAAAGTTACCTTCAGTGACTGGTGTAGATGTTAAAGTCTTATCACGTGGTACACCTGGTTTCTCTGGTGCTCAGTTGGCAAACCTTGTAAACGAAGCTGCCTTATTTGCTGCTCGCCGTAATAAGAACACTGTCGATATGCATGACTTTGAAGATGCAAAAGATAAGATCTATATGGGGCCAGAACGCAAATCAATGGTTCTGCGTGAAGAAGAACGCCGCGCAACAGCTTACCATGAAGCTGGACATGCAATTGTTGCTGAGATTTTACCGGGTACTGACCCTGTGCATAAAGTAACAATTATGCCGCGTGGTTGGGCTTTAGGTGTAACTTGGCAGTTACCTGAACAAGATCAGATTAGCCACTATAAAGACAAAATGTTAAATGAAATTGCAATTTTGTTTGGTGGTCGTATTGCTGAAGAAGTCTTTATTCAGCAGCAATCGACTGGTGCTTCAAATGACTTTGAGCGTGCTACGAAAATGGCTCGTGCGATGGTTACGAAGTACGGTATGTCTGACAAAATGGGTGTTATGGTTTACGAAGATGAAAATCAAAATGGATTCTTCGGTAACGTAGGTAGCCGCACAATTTCTGAAGCAACTCAACAACAGGTTGATCAGGAAGTACGCCGTATTTTAGATGAACAATATAAAGTTGCTCGTGATATCTTGGAAAATAATAAAGATATCGCACATGCTATGGTTAAAGCGTTGATGGAATGGGAAACTATTGATCGTGAGCAAATCCGTGACATCATGGAAGGTCGCGAGCCTCAACCACCTAAAGTTTATATTGCTGAAAATCCGGTATCGGCATTTGAACCACCGAAAGATGGTCCATCTACTCCACCGCCATTACCAGCGATGAATTAAGTTAATTAATAAAAAAGCCACAGTCATGTGGCTTTTTTATTTGTCTTAAATTCGGCTAAAGTTGAAAAGAAATCAACAGCATGTAAAGTATAGACTTGCTAAAATATCACCTGATTTTGAACCGGAGCTTTTTATGCAGTTAATATCTTTACCCAAGCAGATTTTACAGTGTGGACAGCTTCAACTAGATTTATCTCAGCCACATGTTATGGGTATTTTAAATGTTACACCGGATTCTTTTAGCGATGGTGGTAAACATAACCAATTAGACCAAGCGGTTGAGCATGCGCTTAGTATGATTGAACAAGGCGCGACTATTATTGATATTGGTGGTGAATCTACTCGACCTGGTGCTTCAGAAGTGGCAATAGAAGAAGAAATACGCCGCGTGGTACCTGTAGTTGAAGCTTTATCTCATCATAATATTATTTTATCAATCGACACGAGCCAGCCAGAGGTGATTCGCGCAGCAAAAGCAGCAGGGGCGCATATTTGGAATGATGTACGCGCTCTAACACGCCCTAATGCATTGGAGACCGCAGCAGAGTTGGATATACCTGTAGTGATTATGCATATGCGTGGTGAGCCAACCACAATGAATCAGTTGGATCAGTACACTGATGTAACACTTGATGTGATGCAAGAGCTGCAACAACGCATTGATGAGGCTTTGGCTGCTGGAATTAAACGGCATAATATTATTATTGATCCTGGATTTGGTTTTGCAAAAAATGCTCAGCAAAATTTAAAACTATTAAAAGAATTTTGGAAACTTAATCAGTTAGGTTATCCAATTTTATCAGGTCTTTCTCGTAAACGCTTTATAGGTGAGGCTTTGAAAGGTGCAGCTGCTGATCAGCGTGCTGTAGGAAGTGTTACTGGGCATTTGTTAAGTATTCAGCAAGGAGCATCGATTGTAAGAGCACATGATGTGAAAGCGATGCATGAGGCTGTTTTAGTTTGGCAAGCTATGCAGCAGGCATAAAGTGTATTCTTATTGAATTAGATGTCTGTGTGTCACATAAAGGTGGATGAGGAGTCGGATAAAAATCTCGTGATTTTTGCGAAAATATGTTATAAGCGGCAAGTTTTTGCTGTTGTGTAATCTTTTGTATGTTCGAAGACCTACTTCTCCCAATGTTTGATGATGAATATTATCCAGATATTTTGGTCGCTGAACTTAAGCAGCTTATTGAACAATTTGCTAAAAAAGTTCAGAAGCCTGCTTTAGCTGATCAAGATGTTTATCGATATGCTCATCAGACTGTAAATGAAATTAATGAAATGAAGCCACAGTTTGAAGATCTGGATTCATCGCTTGATGATAGTGCTGCCGATTACATTGCTGAGGCAATGATGATGGTAGTTCAAGATGCAGGATTTTTAGATCTTGAAATGGAAGAGCTGGTTATGAATCGAGAGTGGTAATTACTCTCGATTCTCAAAATTTTCAATCGCATCTAATAAATGACAAGATGCTTTTAAATGTACCTGATCTATTTTTTTAATTTCTAAAATTAAATGTCCATTTTGCTGTTCATTCACATCTGCTAATACGCTTATCCAATAGGTTGTCTTTTTATGTTGTAATGCTTTTAATTGAGTAATTACATCTTGAGATGTTTTGATTAGGTAGTCATCCTGAGTTAGAGAGCAGCGTATAAAGTGCCAATCATTATTTTTAAATAAGATTGTGCCGTTAAATATATCTTCAGCATCTGCAATCGATATAAAAAGTAGGGTGGAAATAAATATGATTGTTTTTATCATAATTTTTATTTTCATCAGACATAAAAAAACCAGCTTACGCTGGATTCTTTCTAACACCAAATTCAATAGTTGAAAATGGTGCCCGGGGCCGGACTCGAACCGGCACGCTTTGTGGGCGGGGGATTTTAAATCCCCTGTGTCTACCTATTTCACCACCCGGGCATGTGCGCAATAATAGAGGACAAGTGCGCGATTGGCAAGAGAAAAACAGAGAGTTTGCTTTATTTTCAATCAGTTCTTGTCGGTATTTATATAAATTAACCAGTTTGTGTCATGATTTGTTCATCAAACTGAGATCAGACGTTCATCTTATGTACTTAAGTTTAAAGCACTCATTGCTTAAAACTTAGAGAATTTTATGTCAGAGAAAATTTCACGCCGAGAATTAATTCAAAAAAGTCTACTCGGTTTTGGGGCTTTATCTATGCCTGTTGTTTTTACTGGTTGTAATAATGGTTCCGATGATGACAGTCCGCAAATACAAGCAGATTTTCTTCATGGTGTCGCAAGTGGAGACCCCTTACAGGATAAAGTCATCTTATGGACACGGCTGACACCTGCAGACTCCGGGGTACGCTTAAAAGTTGTGTGGGAAATTTCAACTGATAATCAGTTTAAACAAAATTTAAAGACAGGAATGGTTGAAACAAGCAAGAGTGATGACTTTACAGTGAAAGTTGATGCCACTGGATTACAAGCAGATATGGTGTACTACTACCGTTTTAAGTTCGGTAGTAAGGTCTCACCAGTAGGGCAGACGAAAACATTACCAACATCGACCAATAAAGTAAGCTTTGCAGTATGTTCTTGCTCTAACTATCCTGCGGGTTACTTTTATGTTTATCGTGAAATGGCAAAACAAAACGTCGATGTCATTATTCATTTAGGTGACTATATTTATGAGTATGGGGCAGATGGTTATGCGACAGAAGATGCTGCAAAGCTAGGTCGTACGTTACCTGCTGACAATAATAAAGAAATTATTAAATTAGATGATTATCGCAAACGTTATGCACTTTATCGTCAGGATAAAGATTTACAAGCAGCTCATCAACGCCATCCTTTTATTGTAATTTGGGATGATCACGAGTTAGCGAACGATGCTTGGCGTGATGGTGCGGAAAACCATCAAAGTAACGAAGGGTCTTTCTCAGATCGTAAATTAGCTGCTCTGCAAGCTTATTTTGAATGGATGCCGATTCGTCCAGTTTCTAGTTCTGACCATTTAAATATTTATCGCCAGTTTAACTTTGGCTCTCTTGTCCAACTCACTATGCTAGATACACGCATTATTGCGCGTGACAAGCAACTTGAATATGCGGATTATATGACAGCCTCTGGCTTAGATATTGCAAAATTTCAAGCAGATTTAATAAATCCAGCGCGTACTTTAATGGGGTATACGCAAAGAGATTGGTTAGTCGATAAATTAAAGCAATCTACAGCAACATGGAATGTGGTGGGGCAGCAAGTCTTAATGAGTAAAATGTGGATTCCGGCTGAGTTATTGTTGTCTTTAGGGCAAATTACTTCAGGAGGAACTTCATCTGAAGCACTTGCTAAGATGAACGCACAAATTACCGAGTTGGTCACTTTAAAACTTCGTTTACAACAAAATGATCCAACATTAACAGCCCAAGAAAAAGCAAGGATTATGACGGTTGCACCCTACAATTTAGATGCTTGGGATGGTTACTATGCTGAAAGAGAGGTTGTATACGATAAATTGGCAGAGCTTAATAAAAAGATGATTGTGCTTGCGGGAGATACACACAATGCTTGGGCATCTTATTTATATAGCCAAAAAGGAAAATATGTAGGTGTTGAACTGGCAACAAGCTCTGTATCATCTCCTGGCTTAGAGAAATATTTAAGTATTCCATTGGCACAGTTACAGCAGTTTGAGTTTGCGTTTACTACATTGATTGATGAATTGGTCTATTGTAATTTAAATCAACGCGGATACTTGCTTATTACTCTCGATCAGGCACAAGTTCATTCAGAGTGGGTATTTTTAGATTCAATTAAGAATGCTGAATATCAAGTGGATTCAAGCAGGCAAAATGATATTGTATTGGATCTGAATTTGACGCCTTTAAAGCAAGATCAGAAGACTGCTTAAAGCATGAAAGAATAGGGGGTTACATATGTAGCCCTTTTTTTTAGATATAAAAAAACCAGCTTACGCTGGATTCTTTATGACACCATATTCAATACTTGAAGATGGTGCCCGGGGCCGGACTCGAACCGGCACGCTTTGTGGGCGGGGGATTTTAAATCCCCTGTGTCTACCTATTTCACCACCCGGGCTTTACCAAATTTGGAGGCGGAGGTCGGAATCGAACCGGCGTCCACGGAGTTGCAGTCCGCTGCATGACCACTCTGCCACCCCGCCTACATTTGGTGATGCACATATTAGCAACCTTTACGAAAAAAACAATACCGTTTTGAGCGAAGATGCACATAAAAACAACATCTAGAATAAAATTAGCGAAATTATCATGTATTATTGGCACATTAAATTCATGTCTACCTTGGAGATGTGCTGTGGCATTGGTTTTAGACGGTCGTGCATTAGCAAAGCAAATTGAAGAAAATTTGTCGGTACGTGTTGAAGCTTTAAAAGCAAAAACAGGTCGTACCCCGATTTTGGCGACTATTTTGGTTGGGGATGATGGTGCATCTGCAACTTATGTACGTATGAAAGGTAATGCCTGCCGCCGCGTAGGTATGGATTCATTAAAAATCGAATTACCACAAGAAACGACAACAGAACAATTGTTAGCTGAAATTGAAAAGCTAAATGCCAATCCAGATGTTCACGGTATTCTTTTACAACATCCAGTTCCTGCACAAATTGATGAGCGTGCATGTTTTGATGCAATCTCATTAGCAAAAGATGTTGATGGCGTAACTTGCCTTGGTTTTGGCCGTATGGCAATGGGTGAAGCTGCGTATGGTTCAGCAACTCCAGCTGGCATTATGACGATTCTCAAAGAAAACAATATCGAAATTGCGGGCAAACATGCAGTTGTAGTTGGCCGTTCAGCAATTTTAGGTAAACCAATGGCAATGATGTTGTTACAAGCAAATGCAACAGTAACGATTTGTCATTCACGTACACAAAATTTACCTGAGCTTGTAAAACAAGCTGACATTATTGTTGGTGCTGTAGGTAAAGCTGAACTTATTCAAAAAGATTGGATTAAACAAGGTGCAGTTGTTGTAGATGCTGGTTTCCATCCGCGGGATGGCGGCGGTGTTGGTGATATTCAATTACAAGGTATTGAAGAAATTGCTTCTGCTTACACACCAGTACCGGGTGGTGTTGGTCCAATGACAATCACAACTTTGATTCGTCAAACTGTAGAAGCTGCTGAAAAAGCTTTAGGTTAATTTAATTAACGCTAGGCTGTTATTTGATACGCGTAACCGTCATTCGCAATTGTTTGAGGCAGAAATACGTTAAAAATTTAATGTTTCTGCGATGCTTTCGATTCTAGAGAGTATCTGCCGAGTTTTGCGGGTGACAATGGTTAGACCTAATTTTTATGAAAGCCTTGCGAAGCAGGGCTTCTCAGGTCTAACCAAGGTTAAGGTAAAAATTCAAATCATAATGGAATGACTCTGTTATGCTTGTTATAAAAATGAATTAAAAGAAATCTGATGAGCTGCACCTTTCAATTGATCAAAGCCCCTGAACATTTACTTCAAGCCTTACATGAAGTGATTCCTCATTGTGAATTAATGGCACAACAGTTGCCTGAAACTCCTATTTCTTTATGGTTGATTCCACCTGTTTTTCCAACTGATCGTTTAGATGATGAAGTTATTCGCCGTATTTGGAATGACACGCCGTATTGGATTTTCTGTTGGGCATCAGGTTTGGCGATGGCGCAATGGATACTTGCAGAGCCGCACCATGTTAAAGATAAAGTGGTGTTAGATTTCGGAGCAGGTTCTGGTGTAGTCGCTATTGCTGCAAAAATGGCAGGAGCAGAACGAGTAATCTGCTGTGACATTGATCAGGTTAGTCTAAATGCTTGCCGTGAAAATGCTTTACTTAATGATGTAGAGCTTGAATATTTGGATGATTTATATAAAGCTGAACAAGTTGATGTTCTATTGGCTGCCGATGTTTTATATGACCAGTGTAACCGCTTTTTCTTAGACGAATTTTTAAAATTTGCGCCAGAAGTTTGGGTGGCAGATAGCCGAGTTAAAAATTTTAGTCATCCAAAATATGAAAAAATTGAAGAAAGAAGCGCTACTACGTGGCCAGATCTGGATGAAGCAAGAGAATTTAGAAATGTAAGTTTTTATAAGACGCTGTAAAAGAACAGCGTCTTTTTTTATTTTATGAACAAGTATAACGAACCACTTTTAATGTGCTTGGGCGAGCTTCAAGTGCTTGGCGAGTCGCGTAATCTTCACCATTATTTAGACTTGGTGTGTTTGATAAACCGAAAGAAGCACGAGTTTCACCCAATTTAATTCCATACTGCTCATCTTTAGCTGGGTTTGGAATTTCATTGACACTTAAAATTGATAATTTATAAACTTTCTGAGTACCTAACACATTTTGGCAAGCACGTTGTAATTTACGCTCATCAAGTTGCTGGTTACTACGACCAGCTAAAGTATAAGCTAAAGTCGCTGAAGTTTTAGTTTGGTTTTCAATCTGATAGCCAGTTGAACCATTATATTGTCGAGGTGTAGTCTGACAAGCAGTTAAAATAAACATACTACTTAATGCCAAACATAAAATACTTTTGTTCATCAGTATCGTCCTTATTTTCTTATATGAAGTATCTCATAAAATAGAAGGGTTGTTTGTGCTTATTCGCTTGGTTAGAGCCAATATTAACTGACGATATTGGGCTCTAATTGTAAAATATTAATGCTCTTTAATTTTTGAATGATGCTTAGTGTCTTTCATAAAAATATAAATCAGCAATGAAATGAAAATCATGACACTGACATAAATAAAGTACCAAGACTCATGTCCAGCCTCTTTGAAACTTAATGCGAAAAACTCTGCTGTGCCACCAAACAAAGTATTGGCAATCGCGTAGGGTAAAGCTACTCCTAAAGCGCGAATATGAGCTGGAAAAAGTTCGGCCTTCACTACAGCATTAATTGAAGTGTAGCCAGTCACCATTACTAGACCTCCAAAACATAACCAAAATGCTGTCCAGTAGTTATGCGTGTTTGCCAGTGCATCAAATAAAATGTATGTGAATAAAACACCTGTTATTCCGAAGAAAATCATAAGAGGTTTTCGACCAATTCGGTCTGATAAAGCACCCGCTACAGGTTGTAGACACATGAAAACAAATAACGCTAAAGTGGTAATTTGAGTAGCTTCAGGTTTAGAAAAACCAGAAGTATTCACTAGATATTTCTGTAAATAGGTCGTGTAAGTATAGAAAGCTAAAGTACCACCAGCAGTTAAGAATAATACGGTGAATGCTTCTTTAGGGTAGTGTTTAAATAAAGCAAACATGCCCGATTGTGGTTGGTCTTTTTCAGCTTGAGCATTTTTAAAAGATTGAGTTTCTAGTAAGCCACGACGAATACGGAACACAACAATCGCAAGTAAAGCGCCAATAAAGAATGGAATACGCCATCCCCAATCATGCAATTGTTGTTCGGTAAGTACCATTTGTAATATTAAAAGAACACACAAGGCGGTAAGTTGCCCTGCAATTAAGGTGACATATTGAAAGCTTGAGAAAAAACCACGTCGGTCTTTTTCTGCCATTTCACTTAAATATGTAGCGCTTGCACCATATTCACCGCCTACGCTTAGACCTTGTATTAAACGTGCAACAACCAGAAGTAATGGGGCAAATACACCAATGCTTTCATAAGATGGTGTAACTGCAATCAGTAGAGAGCCAACACACATTAAAGTAACGGAAAGTGTAAGACCCGCCTTACGTCCTTTGCGGTCTGAATAAATTCCCATAATCCATGCGCCGATGGGACGCATAAGGAAACCTACTGCAAAAATTGCAGCTGCTTGTAGGAGTTGAGCTGTTTGACTTCCTTTTGGGAAAAAGGCATGAGCAAAATAGAGCGTAAATGCGGCATATACATACCAGTCGTACCATTCGACAAGGTTACCGGCAGAACCGCCCAAAATTGATTTTAGACGAGTTTTTGTATCTAAATTAGAATGTGGAGGTGTTGCGGTAGAAGGTTGATCAACCATGATTCGCTCCATGTTTTGCTTGGGTTGAATGCTAAAAAAGAGAAGATTTATTCTGATTTTTCATATTATCTAGAAGAGTATTTCACTTTATTTTTTTTATGTCTGTAAAACAATGTTTATTATTTAAGCGAAGGAATAAGTTGAATATTTATGTGATTTCAAATCAGTCGACCAACTGATTTTTGTGACCTTATCTGAAACTTTGGGCTGTTATTTTTTCCCAATTAGTAAAAACTGATAAAGAATGAGCAATGTTTGGAAGAAGAAAACCTATATCCCTTAAAAATAATGATATATTCCAAAGAAAATTTTAAATAAATACAGTTGGACATAATGTCTTAGCATTGTGGACTAGATGTGTGTAGATAATGAAAGGGACATTCAGATGTCAAATTGCCCAAAAAAATATATTGTTGCTTTTGATCAGGGAACAACAAGCTCAAGAGCAATTGTTTTAGACCATGATGCAAACGTTGTCAGTATTGCTCAAAAAGAATTTACTCAAATATATCCTCAACCGGGTTGGGTTGAGCATGACCCTATGGAAATTTGGGCAACACAAAGTGCGGTATGGGTAGAGGCATTGGCTCAAGCCGGTATTAAGAGTGAACAAGTTGCGGCAATTGGCATTACAAACCAGCGAGAAACTACAGTTGTTTGGGATAAAAAAACAGGCAAGCCGATTTACAATGCAATTGTTTGGCAAAGCCGACAGACGACTGAAATTTGTAATCAATTGCATAAAGCAGGTTGGCAAGAATATATCCGTAAAACAACGGGTTTAGTCATTGATCCTTATTTTTCAGCGACAAAAATTAAATGGATTTTAGACCATGTTGAAGGAAGCCGTGAACGTGCTAAGCGAGGTGAGTTGTTGTTTGGTACGGTGGATACATGGTTAATCTGGAAATTAACCAATGGCGGTGTTCACGTCACTGATTTTACCAATGCTTCACGAACTATGCTGTTTGATATTGAAAAGCTTGAATGGGATGAAAAGCTTTTACAGGCCTTAGATATCCCTAAAGCAATGTTACCTGAGGTACGAAGTTCATCAGAGGTTTATGGATATACACATACCATTAGTGGGCAAGAAGTCGGTATTCCAATTGCGGGAATTGCAGGTGATCAACAAGCTGCGCTTTTTGGACAAATGTGTGTTGAGGCAGGGCAGGCTAAAAATACTTACGGTACTGGCTGCTTTTTACTCATGAACACGGGTAAAAAGATTGTCCGTTCAGAGCATGGATTACTCACAACTATTGCATGCGGTTCAAGCGGTGAGGTGAACTATGCTTTAGAGGGTGCCGTATTTAATGGTGGCTCTTGTGTACAGTGGCTACGTGATGAATTAAAGGTCATTAAGAACGCTAAAGACTCTGAGCTTTATGCAACACGGGTAAAAGACAGTAATGGTGTATATGTAGTTCCTGCTTTTACTGGATTAGGTGCACCGTATTGGGACCCAACAGCGCGTGGGGCAATTTTTGGTCTGACACGTGGAGCTAGCATTGAACATATTATTCGTGCAACTTTAGAGTCCATTGCTTACCAGACAAGAGATGTACTTGATGCCATGCAGCAAGATGCCGAAGAAGAGCTTCGTACTCTCCGTGTTGATGGGGGAGTAACGGAAAATAATTTCTTGATGCAATTTCAAGCCGATATTTTAGCGACACCAGTAGAACGCCCAATAATGAAAGAAACAACTGCTTTGGGTGCAGCTTTCCTTGCAGGTTTGGCGACGGGTTTTTGGCAGGATCTTCATGAGTTAAGAAATAAATCTGCCATAGAAAAGGTATTTGAGCCAAAAATGTCTGCTGAACAATCTGAGCTGATTTATAAAGGTTGGCTTAAGGCGGTTAAGCGTAGTCAAAATTGGGCTGAGGATTGATTTTTTCTTAAATTAATTAAATTGTAGAGTAATCAATTAATGGCTAAAGGTTTGCTAATTCAAATTTGATTATTCTACTTTTTAGATTGTTGTTTCATCAATTTGATGTTTTAATTTTTATAAGATCAACAATAAAAAGAATATGAGAAATGACAATACAATCTAATGATTATTCAAAAGTATATGATATTGCCGTAATTGGTGGCGGTATTAATGGCGTCGGTATTGCTAATGATGCAGTAGGCCGTGGATTATCCGTATTTTTATGTGAAAAGGATGATTTAGCCAGTCACACCTCATCTGCTAGCAGTAAATTAATTCATGGTGGTCTACGTTATTTAGAACATAAAGAGTTCAGGTTGGTCAGAGAAGCATTAGCAGAGCGAGAAGTGTTGTTGGCTAAAGCGCCACATATTATTGCACCAATGCGTTTTATTATGCCTCATCGACCCCATTTACGTCCTGCTTGGCTAATTCGAGCGGGTCTATTCTTTTATGATCATTTGGGAAAACGAGAAAAATTATTAGGTTCAAATCTGATTTATTTCAAAGAAGATAGTCCCTTGAAACCAGCTATAACGCGTGGGTTTGAATATTCTGACTGTACTGTAGATGACGCACGTCTTGTTGTATTAAATGCGCTACAAGCTAAAGAGCAGGGTGCCAAAGTCGTGACACGAACTCGATGTGTGAAGGCTTATAAAGAACAAGAACTGTGGTACTTGGAACTACAAAGTGGAGCTGAGGTTTATCAGATACGTGCAAGAGCTTTAGTAAATGCAGCTGGTCCTTGGGTTGAAGAAATTATTAGTGAAAACCTAAACTTAAGATCGCCTTATCAAGTCAGATTGATCCAAGGAAGTCATATTGTTGTGCCAAAGCTATATGACTGCCATAAAGCCTTTATTATGCAAAATGAAGACCGACGCATCGTTTTTGCAATTCCATATTTAGAAAAATATACCCTCATTGGTACAACAGATCAGGAATATACAGGTGATCCACAAAAGGTAGAGATTACCGATGTAGAAATAGATTATCTTTTGACGGTCACAAATTCACATTTTAAAAAACAGTTAACGCGAGCAGATATTGTAAGTCAGTACTCAGGTGTACGCGCTTTATGTGATGATGAGTCTGATAACCCTTCGGCAATTACCCGTGACTATACTTTGGCACTACAAGCAGAAAATACTAACGCACCATTGTTATCGGTATTTGGCGGCAAGATTACGACTTATCGAAAACTGGCTGAGGCTGCTTTAGAACATCTGTCTCCGTTCTTTAGTGAAATGGCAGAGGAGTGGACTGCCAATAAGCCATTACCCGGTGCTGAGAACTGGACTACACTAGATGATTTAATCAACCAGATTCAATTACATGTAAATAGAGTTTCTGAATCCCTTGCCAAACGTTGGGCTCATGCATATGGCACAAGAGTTTGGAACATGCTTCAAGAACGAAGTACTATAGAACAATTAGGGCAAAACTTTGGTCACGATTTATTTGAATGTGAAGTTAAATATTTATGTGAATATGAGTGGGCAAATACTGCAGAAGACATACTCTGGCGAAGATCTAAATTAGGTTTGGCATTTGATGATAAACAGATAAAAGTGTTAGAAGCTTATTTATCTGAACGTCGACTAAAAGATGATGCCGCATAATAAAAAAGACCGCATAAAGCGGCCTTTTTTATATTCAGCAATTAGAAGCCAGTTTTTACAGCTTCAAGTAAAGCTGCTTGACGTTCTTTTAATGCTTTTGGTAAGCGCTCACCAAGTTTATTGAATAACTCAGTGTGGCTTTCAATTTCAGTAACCCACTGATCTTTATCTTGAGCTGTGATAAGGTCAAATTCTTCTTTAGAGAACTCAGTACCTTCCCAGTTCAAGTCATCGTAAGTTGGAACAAGGCCAATTGGTGTTTCAACAGCGTTTGCACGACCTTCACAACGGTCAATGATCCACTCAAGAACACGCATGTTTTGACCGAAACCAGGCCATACGAAGTTGCCTTCAGCATCACGACGGAACCAGTTTACATTGAAGATTTTTGGTAATTTATTACCAGCAGCTTCAGCTTTTGTACTTACTTCTTGACCAAGGCTTAACCAGTGATCGAAGTAGTCAGCCATGTTATAGCCAGCAAATGGAAGCATCGCGAATGGGTCACGACGAACGATACCTTGTTGACCAACAGCAGCAGCTGTAGTTTCAGAACCCATAGTTGCAGCTTTATAAACGCCGTCAACCCAGTCAAAAGCTTCAGAAACTAAAGGAACTGTATCTGCACGACGACCACCGAAAATGAATGCAGAAATTGGAACACCTGCTGGGTTTTCCCAATCAGCATCGATAGATGGACATTGACCAGCTGCAACAGTGAAACGAGCATTTGGATGTGCTGCTTTTTCGCCGTTTACGTGAGGTTGACCTTTCCAGTTCGTTAAGTTTGTTGGAACTTCTTTAGAAAGACCTTCCCACCATACTTGGCCATCTTCGGTTACTGCTACGTTTGTGTAGATAACATCTTTATGAAGAGTTGCCATACAGTTCGGGTTAGTCTTGGTATTTGTACCAGGAGCTACACCGAAGAAACCAGCTTCAGGGTTAATCGCATATAAGCGACCGTCTTCACCTGGTTTGATCCAAGCAATATCGTCACCTACAGTTTCGATTTTCCAACCTTCATAACCTGCTGGTGGAATTAACATCGCAAAGTTTGTTTTACCACAAGCAGATGGGAAAGCAGCAGCGATGTAGTGTTTTTCACCTTGAGGGTTAGTTACACCAAGAATAAGCATGTGTTCAGCTAACCAACCTTGTTCGCGTCCCATGACAGAAGCGATACGAAGAGCTAAACATTTTTTACCAAGTAATGCGTTACCGCCGTACCCAGAACCGAAAGACCAGATTTCACGAGTCTCTGGGTAATGAACGATATATTTCTCTGGGTTACATGGCCATGCAACGTCTTTTTGACCTTCAGCAAGTGGTGCACCTACTGTGTGTACACAAGGAACGAATTCGCCGTCTGTACCTAATACGTCATAAACTGCTTTACCCATACGTGCCATTTTGCGCATGCTAACAGCAACATAAGGAGAGTCAGTTAACTCGATACCGATATGAGCAATATGGCTACCTAAAGGACCCATAGAGAAAGGAACAACGTACATCGTACGGCCTTCCATTGAACCTTCAAATAAACCATTTAATTTTTCACGCATAACAGCTGGATCTTCCCAGTTGTTTGTCGCACCAGCATCTTCTTTATTTTGAGAGCAGATGTAAGTACGATCTTCAACACGCGCAACGTCAGATGGGTCAGAATTTGCAAGATAAGAACCAGGATGTTTTTCTTGGTTTAATTTCTGCATGGTGCCGTTAGCGATCATCAAGTCGATTAGACGTTGAGATTCTTCTTCGCTTCCGTCACACCATTCGATTTTTGCTGGTTTGGTTAAGTTTGCAATTTCTTCAACCCATGCTATAAGCTTAGGATGACGAACGAATTCTGGTGCGTTCACTGTGGTCATGGTGAGGCCTATTCAAAATGTGTACAACGTACAAGTCTATTCATTGGGGTACAATGAAAGATCAAATAAAAAAGTGGCTGTATTAAAGCATAAAATCATAAAAAAAATAAGACTAAAGACTAACAATTAGATATTTGGGTTTTTGAGTGTTTTTTAATGAAAATCATTTGGTTAGAGTTTTTTATACGGTTTATACTTTCATATTTTTATGTTGTATGTGTGTTATTTATTAAAATTATTTTATTTAAAATCAATAAATTAACTCTTAAATATTTCTTGAGAATTATTATTGATTAAACAAATGAAGATCATTCAAAATTTACATAAAGAGACTTTTAATAGGTGATTTTATATACAAAATAGAATAAACATCCCTATTTACGATAATAAAATGCGGCCCTTAAAACCTCTTTCAATCATCTACAATGAAAAATCAGGATTTCATGCTTCAAAGCATGAAGATGTTTATGAGCAAGTGATGACCGCGTTAACAGAACATGATTTTGAGATACAAGTTTTTGAATTAAATGAAGATACATCATTTGATGATTTGATGAATAATGTGATCCATCGGCATTCACAAAACGAAAATAGAGGGGTAGTTGTTGCAGCTGGTGGGGATGGCACTTTAAATGCTGTTGCATCTAAACTTAAAAATACATCTATTCCAATGGGAATTTTGCCTTTAGGGACTTTTAACTACGTTGCTAAAGTTTTAGATATTCCATTAGACCTTTTGGACGCAGTAGAAGTTATTGCCACAGGTACACCTCGATCGGTTCATATAGCAGCAATCAATGATCATATTTATTTGAATAATGCCAGTTTAGGTCTATATCCACTCTTTATTAAAAAGCGCGAACTTTACAATAAATATTTAGGAAGGCTTCCTTTACATGCTTATACCTCAGCTTTAGATGTTTTATTAAGAGAAAATAAATCCATGAAGTTGTCGATAACGGTAGATGGGAAAAAATATCCAGTTAAAGCCCCTCTAATTTTTTTTGGAAATAACCAATTACAGTTGTGTGATATGAAACTCAGGATTGCAGAATGTGCAGCACAGGGAAGAGTGGCTGGAGTTGTAATTACAAAAAGTGATAAGCTGAGTTTGCTGAATATGCTTTGGCAATGGGTTCAAGGTAAAGTTGAAGATGCAGAAGACGTATATAGTTTTTGTGCAGATCATGTTGTGGTGGAATGTGCAAAGAAATCGAAACTTACAGTTGCTTTAGATGGTGAAATTATAGAAATGAAACCACCTTTAAATTTCACTGTAGAAAAGAATGCTTTAAATATTATGGTGCCGAATGTTATTACATCTGTCTGATTTACACTTTGGCACAGAAAAAAAAGAGTGTTTAGAGGCGATAAGATACTTTTGTATTCAGCAACAGCCTGAAGTGATTGTTGTGAGTGGGGATATTACCCAACGTGCCAGATATGAACAATTTTTTAAATGCCGACAGTTTTTAGATAGTCTCAATATTCCTTATCTTGTGGTGCCTGGAAATCATGATATTCCTTTGTATCATGTCTGGAACCGTTTTTTTTCTCCATTTACCCGATATCGATATTTTTTTGGTGAACTAGAGCCGACTTTAGAAACCGAACATTTCTATATTGTTGGGGTAAACAGCATACGTCGTCGTTATCACACACGTGGGCATATTTCGATTGAACAAATTCAAGATACTTATGAGCGTTTAGAGAAAGCGCCAAAAGATAAAATAAAGCTGGTGGTTTTCCATCAACCTTTTTATACACCACCTGACAATAAGCATGGAATAAAGGATTGCCCTGTTTTGGGAAAAATTGCCTTAGAAAAGTGGAGTACAACAGGATTATTTGGAATGTTGCATGGCCATCTCCATAAAACTGCTGTATATGATTTAACGCAAATTTATGATTTAGAAATAGATCATCCTATTTATGATATTCATGCGGGTACAGCAACTTCTACTCGTTTATATCATCACAATCCGAATAGCTTTAATACAGTTTCAAATACAGGAAAGATTCAGCATTATTGGTTCAATGAACAGTTGGCTGAATTCACTTCAGATTGATCTGGGTTAGATGAGATTAAATATTTGATTGTTTAAAAAATATTCAAAAAAGAGGAAATTTTTTCTTATTTCCCCTTGAAGCCTTTTTTTTCATCCCCACAAAAGTGACATCTAAATATTTTGTTATTGCTCTGGATTAAAGCAATAACGATTAATCAAAAAGACTTAGTCTGATGGAGTTAATTATGAGCAACATTCGTCCATTACATGATCGCGTTGTGATTCGTCGTGTAGAAGAAGAAACCAAAACTGCTGGTGGTATTTTATTGCCAGGTTCTGCTGCTGAAAAACCATCTCAAGGTGAAGTAATTGCAGTAGGTAATGGTCAAATCACTGATAACGGCGTACGTGCTTTGGATGTTAAAGTTGGTGACAAAGTGTTATTCGGTACTTATGCAGGTACAACAGTTAAAGTAAGCGGTGAAGAACTCTTAATCATGAAAGAGTCAGACATCTTAGCTGTATTAGAAGGCTAATCGATTCATAACTCAATTCATTATCAGATTCAGTATTTAAAAAGATTCGGAGTTTAATATGTCAGCTAAAGACGTAAAATTTGGTGATTCAGCTCGCTCAAAAATGATTGCAGGCGTAAACGTACTTGCAGATGCGGTTAAAGTGACTTTAGGTCCTAAAGGCCGTAACGTTGTGATCGACCGTTCTTTCGGTGCGCCGCACATCACTAAAGACGGTGTGACTGTTGCTAAAGAAATTTCATTAAAAGACAAGTTTGAAAACATGGGTGCTCAACTTGTTCGTGAAGTTTCAAGCAAAACTAATGACATTGCAGGTGACGGTACAACAACTGCGACTGTACTTGCTCAAGCAATTTTAAACGAAGGTATCAAATCAGTAACTGCTGGCATGAACCCAATGGATTTAAAACGCGGTATCGACATTGCAGTAAAAACTGTAGTTGAAAATATCCGTTCTATTGCTAAACCAGCTGATGATTTCAAAGCAATTGAACAAGTTGGTTCTATCTCTGCTAACTCTGATACTACTGTTGGTAAACTTATTGCTCAAGCAATGGAAAAAGTAGGTAAAGAAGGCGTAATCACTGTAGAAGAAGGTTCTGGCTTCGAAGACGCATTAGACGTTGTAGAAGGTATGCAGTTTGACCGTGGTTATATCTCTCCGTACTTTGCTAACAAGCAAGATACTTTGACTGCTGAACTTGAAAACCCATTCATCCTTCTTGTTGACAAAAAAATCGGCAACATTCGTGAATTGATTTCTGTTTTAGAAGCAGTTGCTAAAACTGGTAAACCACTTCTTATCATCGCTGAAGATGTTGAAGGTGAAGCGCTTGCAACTCTTGTTGTAAACAACATGCGCGGTATTATCAAAGTATGTGCTGTTAAAGCTCCTGGTTTCGGTGACCGTCGTAAAGCTATGCTTCAAGACATCGCAATCTTGACTGGCGCAACTGTTATTTCTGAAGAAGTTGGTATGTCTTTAGAACAAGCGACTCTTCAAGATTTAGGTACAGCGCACAAAATCACTGTTTCTAAAGAAAACACAGTTATTGTTGATGGTGCTGGTGATGCTGCTGCTATCGCTGAGCGTGTTCAACAAATCCGTGCTCAAATCGAAGAATCTACTTCAGAATATGACCGTGAAAAATTACAAGAACGCGTTGCTAAATTGGCAGGCGGTGTTGCTGTAATTAAAATCGGTGCAGCAACTGAAGTTGAAATGAAAGAGAAGAAAGACCGTGTAGATGACGCTCTTCACGCAACTCGTGCAGCAGTTGAAGAAGGTGTTGTTGCAGGTGGTGGTGTTGCGCTTGTACGTGCTGTAAACGTTCTTGACGGCTTGAAAGGTGCTAACGAAGACCAAACTGCAGGTATCAACATTTTACGTCGTGCGATCGAAGCTCCACTTCGTCAAATCGTTGCGAACGCTGGTGATGAGCCATCTGTAGTGATCAACGCTGTTAAAGGTGGTGAAGGTAACTTCGGTTATAACGCTGCAACTGGCGAATATGGCGATATGTTAGAAATGGGTATTCTTGACCCAGCTAAAGTAACTCGTTCTGCACTTGAGCACGCTGCTTCTGTTGCGGGCTTAATGTTGACTACAGAATGTATGATTACTGACATTCCTGAAGACAAACCAGCTGCTCCAGACATGGGCGGTATGGGTGGAATGGGCGGCATGATGTAATTCAATATCAACGTCTAAATAAAAAAATCCCTGCATTTGCAGGGATTTTTTTTATTTCATATATAAATTAAGAAAAAGTTAAGTTGATATTCTTAAACTTATAGTCAGGAACAGTAGCTGTAGTTCCTCTTTTTTGTTACACCATGCTTATCCTTTTATAAGCATGGTTTTTTTTAGCCTAATAAAATGATAAGCCACGTCACTGCAATAATAGACAGTGCAACAAACTGTGCAGCACTTCCCATATCTTTGGCATTTTTAGAGAGTTGATGTTTTTCAAGTGATACGCGGTCAACTACTGCCTCAATCGCAGAATTGAATAGCTCTACAATAATTGCAAATAAACATACAACGACCATAAGTGCATGTTCGCCACGAGTCACATCTAGGAAAAAGCTAGTAGGGATAAGCACGACATTAATTAAAACAATTTGTCGAAAAGCGGCTTCATTTTTATAAGCTGCCTTAAATCCTGAAATTGAATAACCTGTCGCATTCAAGATGCGCTTGAGTCCGCTTTTGCCTTTGTAGGGAGAATAACTATTCATTCACTTATATTTTTAACACTTTTCATGCATTATATATCGCGGCCCTCAAAAAAAATATTAAATCTTTTTTAAAGATTTTGACTTTATAACTTGATAGAGAAGAAGAGATGAAAAAACTATTTGTAGCATTAGGACTTGTCATGGGTGGCTTACATGTAAGCTATGCAGAGCCTGCTTCAGCTCAGCAAGTACCGGGATATTATAAGCATCAATTTGGTAATTATCGCATCACCTCTTTACTTGATGGCACCATTTATTTAGACCCTAAATTATTCAAAAATTTGAGTCAGGCTGAGAAGATTAAAATTTTAACTAAGTATGCCGCTGTTAATGAGAAGGGCATCCAGACTTCTGTAAATGCATTTTTAGTAGATGACGGCAAAAGTTTGACGCTTGTTGATAGTGGAGCTTCAAGTTGTTTTGGCCCACAGTTGGGTTCAATTGCTAAAAATCTTGAATTGGCAGGTTATCAGCTTGCTAACGTGAAAACGGTTTTATTGACACATTTGCACCCAGACCATGTTTGTGGAATTGCTAAAGATGGAAAAGCAGTATTTCCTAATGCAACTATTTATGCGCATGAACGTGAAGCAGATTACTGGTTAAACCCAGCTTCTGAAAAAACAGTACCAGCAAATCAAAAAGAAAATTATTTAGGCACTGTTAAAAATGTAAAAGTTGCACTTGCACCTTATGAGGCGAGAAAAGCATTCAAAACCTTTAAAGATGGTGATGTCATTCAAGGTTTTGAAGTAATCAATACACAAGGGCACACACCGGGTCACCATAGCTTCCGTTTAAAGAGCAAGGGTCAACAAATTGTCTTTGTAGGGGACATTGTCCACTCACATTCTTTGCAGTTTGATGCTCCAAAAACTGGCGTAGATTTTGATGTAAATTCCGAGCAGGCAATTAACACTCGTTTGAAAATGTTTGCTGAAATTTCAAATAAACAGCAATGGGTAGCTGCTCCACATTTGCCATTCCCGGGGATTGGCCATGTATATAAAGTGAATGCAGAGCAATATCAGTGGATTCCTTTATATTTTAATAACAGTCTTGAGAAGTAAAAAAATGGGGCATTCAATGCCCCATTTTTTATTAAGTATTTAATTATTTTGTTGTTTTCTCAAAATTAGTCACAGCTTGACGGCCAAGTGCAGGATCATCGGTAAAGACACCATCTACACCTGCTTTAAAATATGCTTCGAACTCTTTTAAAGCACCTGTTGGACAACGTTCAGCAGGTTTATCGCTACATTTTAAAGGTTGTGGTAAAAAGTTGTTTTCTGGGCGGAAAGTATATGGGTGTACTTTTAAGCCAGCGGCATGTGCATCGCTAATAAATGAAGTGGTTTGTACTGAACCATCAGTATTGAAATTAAGAATATAGTTTTTGCTTGGGCCAACGCCATTTGCATATTTAGCAACATCTTTTAAGCTTTGTGCTGTGGCCAAATCACCATACGTCTTAGATACACCAGATTCAACAAAGTCGGCTGGTCGAGATGTTTTTGCATCATATAACTGAATGATTTGTGCATGTTTAAGTGTCTTATGAAGGTCAAGTTGATCTTTTAAATATTTTAAATTGCTGACTTCAAAAGACTGCAAATAGATAGGTGCGATATCACGTGTATATTGATACTTGGCTAGAGTTTTAAGAAGTGTGTCCTCCATAGCCAAATTTTTATTTTTAAAATAAGTCGGATGTTTAGTTTCGATATATAAACCAATAATCTTGCCAGTTTTTTTATAATTTGCTTCGGCAAGTTCAATGACTTGTTCGAGCGTCGGAATTGAATAGAGGTCATTGTAAGCTGTATTTGCTGGTCGGAACTCAGGAATACGCTCACGTGCTTTAACTTGTTGTAATTCATTTAAGGTGAGGTCTTCAGTAAACCAACCCGTTAAATTAACGCCATCAATATTTTTGGTGGTTTTACGGTCCGCAAATTGGGTAAGGGTACTGATATTGGTAGTCCCACCAATTTCGTTTTCATGACGCGTAACCAATACACCATCTTTTGTTGACACTAAATCGGGTTCGATAAAGTCAGCACCATCATCAATCGCTTTTTGATATGAAGCTAACGTATGCTCAGGACGTAAAGCGCTAGCGCCACGGTGTCCGATTACTAAAATTTTAGGAAGTTGATATTCTGGTGTAGTTGGTGTCGTTTCAGTTTTATCATCGTCATTACAACCGACCAAGCTAACTAAACTTAAGCATAAAAGTGCTTTTCTAAACATAATTCTACTCATATTGTTTTAGTTGAAACGACTCAAGTATTAAGATTTAGTTTGACATGATCATGAAGAATTCATGAATTTTAAGTGACACTAGTTAACTGGTTCTTTATTGCTTTGTTGGAAATATTCAAACGCGCTTTGTTTTTGTCTTAATTACATTTATTGTTTTATTTCTACTTGTCTTTTTTACATTGCTCGTTGATGATCACATGGTCTCAAAGCGGCATTTATTTCTGTTAATTAACGACATTATACCGGGCAGCCATGCTATCTAAATTTTTTATTGAACGTCCTATTTTTGCCAATGTTCTGGCGATCATTGTTATGGCTTTCGGTATTTTTTCGATCATGAATTTACCTGTAGAACGATATCCAGATATCGCGCCGCCGAAGATTACAGTGTCAGCCAACTATAGTGGTGCAGATGCGCAAACGGTTGAGCAAAGTGTGACTCAAATTTTAGAACAGCAAATACAAGGTATTGACCACTTACTCTATTTTAGTTCATCAAGTGATTCATCGGGACGTAGCCGAATTACCATTAGTTTTGATAATGGAACCAACCCAGACACTGCTCAGGTCCAAGTCCAAAACAGTATTAGCGGTGTCATACGCCGTTTACCCGATGAAGTTCAGCGCCAAGGTGTGACAGTCAGTAAGTCACTAGGTGATACTTTTATGGTAATTGGCTTATATGACTCGACAGGTAAAACGGGAAATATTGAGCTATCAGACTATTTAACTACGCACGTGGTAGATAACCTGAATCGTATTGAAGGGGTGGGTGAAACTGATGTATTTGGTTCGCAATATGCGATGCGTATCTGGTTAAATCCGGACAAGTTAAAACAATATAATTTAATGCCAAGTGATGTGGCCAACGCAATCACTGCCCAAAATACCCAAGTTGCTGCAGGTGCAATTGGTGATTTACCAGTCATTGATGGACAATATTTAAATACAAAAGTGACGGCTGGATCTCGATTAAAAACAGTCGATGATTTTAAAAATATTGTTGTAAAGTCGAATAAGACGGCGAGTTATGTTTACTTAAAAGATATTGCTAGAGTAGAGCTTGGTGCAGAGAACTACCAGTCCTTTAATACGATTAATGGTTATCCTGCGGCAGGTTTAGGTATTTCATTATCTTCTGGTGCAAATGCAATTCAGACCTCTAAGCTCATTCATCAAACCTTAGATCAGCTCGCAACTAAATTACCAGCCGGATATAAGATCGTTTATCCACGAGATAATACGCCGTTTGTTCAAGAGTCAATTAAGGAAGTTGTTAAGACCCTTGTAGAAGCGATTATTCTGGTTATTTTGGTCATGTTCCTATTTTTACAAAGCTGGCGCGCCACTCTTATTCCGAGTATTACCGTGCCAGTTGTTATTCTAGGGACTTTTGCTGTCTTATATGTGCTCGGGTTTAGCATTAACACATTGACATTATTTGCATTGGTACTCGCCATAGGTTTGTTGGTTGATGATGCAATTGTGGTGGTTGAAAACGTTGAACGGCTTATGCATGAACAGCATTTAAGCCCTAAAGAAGCTGCGATTGAGTCAATGGGTGAAATTAGTGGGGCCTTGGTTGGGATTACTTTGGTTTTAACCGCAGTTTTTATTCCAATGTCTTTTTTAGGTGGCTCAATTGGGGTGATTTACCGCCAGTTTTCCATTACTTTAGTTGCCGCTATGGCACTATCGCTGGTTGTTGCACTTGTATTAACCCCCGCCTTATGTGCATTAATTTTAAAACCGAACTCTGAACCTAAGCGTTGGGCAATTTGGTTTAACCAAAAAATTGATCAACTTAAGAATAAATATATCAAGCTTGTTCAGACGAGTATTGATTACAGTAAATCAGTTATTGTGATTTTTGTTGCGCTCATAGCAGTTTTTACGCTGTTCTATAGTGGTTTAAAAAGTGGATTTATTCCTAAAGAAGACCAAGGTATTTTAAGCGTTCAAATTAAATTGGTAGATAGTGCTCCAATTTCTGAAAGTCAGAAAATCGGTGAGCAAGTACGCCAATACTTTCTGAAACAAGAAGATAAAAATGTTGATTTGGTTTTAATTCGTTACGGTCGAAATAATGCCGGTACCGGACAAAATTTAGCACAAGGCTTTGTTGCTTTAAAACCTTGGGATGTCCGTACTGCAAAAGAAAACTCCGCTGACGCTATACAAAAGCGTGCAATGAAATATTTTAGTCATTTAAATAATGCTCAAATTAATGTGACCTTACCACCTTCAGTAAATGGTTTAGGCCAAACGGATGGTCTAGATTTTTGGATTCAGGACTTAAATGGTCAGGGTCAAAACTTCTTAGATGGGATGTTCCGACAGTTACAAACTCAAAGTAAAAACTATTCAACTTTCGAAAATTTTGATAAGCAGTCTACCAATAGTAAAGCGAATCTGAATATCAAGATTGACCAGAAACAGGCTTTGGCAAATAGTTTGGAACTCTCAGCAATTAATAATACGTTATCGAGTGCATGGGGTGGAACTTACGTAAATGACTTTATTGATCGGGGCCGTATTAAACGCGTCATGATTCAAGGTGATGCCCAGTTTAGATCTAAACCTGAAGATTTATATAATTGGTCTGTGCGTAATAGCCAAAATGAAATGGTGCCTTTTAGCTCATTTGCAAACTTTAGCTGGGGCGGGGCGCCAGAAATTGTGAAACGCTATATGGGATATAGTGCTTTACAGTTACAGGCAGATGTTGCGAGTGGTAGCAGTTCTGGTCAAGCCATGATGGATGTTGAACAACTTGTAAATCAACAAAAAGATATAGGTTTAGCTTGGACAGGCTTGTCTTTTGAAGAGCAGAAGTCAACGAATCAGGCTGTATGGTTATATCTGATTTCGGCAGGTTTTATTTTCTTATGTTTAGCTGCTTTGTATGAAAGTTTAAGTATTCCTGCTGCCGTAATGACTTCTATTCCATTAGGTGTAGGGGGAAGCATTATTTTCTCTTATATCTTTGGTTTACCAAATGACGTGTATTTCCAAATTGCACTTTTAACTACGATTGGGTTGTCATGTAAAAATGCAATTTTAATTGTTGAGTTTGCTGCATTAGCTCAAGAGAAAGGAAAGAATGCTATTCAGGCTGCTCTAGAAGGCGCGAGCTTGCGTTTAAGACCGATTTTAATGACTTCTTTAGCCTTTGGTGCTGGTGTGATTCCACTTGTGTTTGCACAGGGTGCTGGTGCGGTGAGCCGTCAAGAAATTGGTATTAGTATCTTAGGCGGTGTGATGTTTGGTACTGTGCTGGTTTTATTCTTTATTCCAGTGATGTACGTGTTATTACGCTCACTGTTTAAGTCGAAAGCTTCGAGTTAAAAGTAAACAATTTAAAAAGAGGTATTAAATCAAGTATATTAAGTTTAACTTCTCTTCATATATTTGATTTAGATGCTTCAAGAAAAAAAACTAACACAGCAACAGGTCATCGCATTAGAACGAGATCTGGCTAAATTCGCAACCATGATGGATAGCGCAGTCCGTATTCCTTTTACAAAGCAGGGTATTGGGGCCGATGCGGCCCTAAGTACCATTCCTATTGCGGGTGATGTAGCGGGGTTTGTTCTGACTTGCTATGCCATATATAAAGCCAAGCAAATTGGTGTACCGCAGCATAAGCTCACTCCCGTTATAAAATTGGCTGTAGTCGATGCTGTGGTGGGTTGTGTTCCAGTTGCTGGGACTATTTTCGATATTTTTATACGTCCTAGCAGAAAAGCGTTAGACGTCGTCCATACCCACATTCGTGAAGAATATGCGATTCAAAGTGATATGCATGTTGTCCATCCGTATTTACATGAAAAGCTTGAAAAGAAGCAGCAACAGTCAGCTTTCTGGCGTAACCCTGTTGTGAGTTGGCTATGGCTACATATACCCGATTTATTGGGGGTGTTTGTGCTTATTTTGATTGGTTTTGCAATGTGGTGGGGAATCAGTTTTCTTTGGGCACTTGCCCATTCAGCCTAATAAAAAAGCCTCCAACTGGAGGCTTTTCATTCACTGTGTTATGGGCAATCTAACTGATGTAGCGCTGCAACACGCTGTTCGATCGAAGGGTGAGTTTGGAACAATGCAGCCAAGCTAAAGCCTTGTTCTTTACCTTCCGCAATAGCGAACGCTTTCATTTCTTTTGGCATTTGGTCAGGTAACTCTGTTTCTGCCTGTAAACGTAATAAAGCAGAAATCATTGCTTGTTTACCAGCTAAACGTGCACCTGCTTCATCAGCACGGTATTCACGGTAGCGAGAGAACCACATCACAATAGCAGAAGCTAGAATACCGAATACGATATCTAAAACCATCGTAATGAGGAAATAACCCATACCAGGTGCTTCATTGTCTTGACGACCAAAAACATTACGGTCGATAAAGTCACCTACTACGCGAGCAAAGAACATAACAAAGGCGTTTACAACACCTTGGATGAGTGCCAATGTGACCATGTCACCATTTGCAACGTGACCAATCTCGTGCGCAAGCACTGCACGTAGCTCATCTTTGTTCATACGCTCAAGTAGACCGCTTGAAACGGCAACTAAGGCATCATTTTTATTCCAGCCTGTTGCGAAGGCATTAGACTGATATGAAGGAAAGATACCAACCTCTGGCATATTAATACCAGCACGTTGAGAAAGTTCAGCGACTGTTTGCAATAACCAGCTTTCAGCTTGGTTACGAGGAGCATTTGGGTCAATCAGTTCTGTACCAGTAGTTTTTTTAGCCATCCATTTGGACATAAATAGAGAGACTAATGAGCCCACCATACCAAACACAAAACAGATGACTAAAAGGTTGCCTAGATTCAAGCCACCCGCGCCATGGTAACTACCGACACCGAAGAGTGACAAAATAATGCCAGCTACAACCAGTACCGCGAGGTTGGTAAGCAAAAACAAACCAATCCGCATCATTGAGAAAATCCTCTTATAAATAAAATATTATCTGATTTATAAATTATAAATCACTTAGCTAATATGCGGCGCTTAGGGGAAAAATTCAAGAAAAAAATAAGGAATCAATACATTCTTTAGTGGATAAGAATGTATTTAAATTAAACAAGTTATTTATACGGCCCATCTAAACACAGAGGTATGGGTAATAGATCATTACAATTTTTAGACAATGGGCCTCGTTAAAAGATTAACTGCAATGCATGAGTTGTTTCAATTTACTCGATTCTAATATGCGCAATTGCTGTTGCGTTATTGGTGACATAAGTTCCTGTAGGTGCATCAGTATAGGTACCATCAGCCAAAGTCACAATTTGGCGTGCAGAAGAATATTTAACAGGTTTAGCCGATACTTGTTGTGTTGTGGTGGCTTGAGGTAGCTCTGGACGACTTACAGCCTGGGTAGAAATATTTGAGTTCGTAAAAGATGAAAGGCTTACCCCAGCAGAATATAAGTTCTGATATCGACTGGTTACTCGGCGAACATAATCTTGGGTTTCACGAAATGGGGGAATGCCACCGTATTTATCAACGTTGCCTTCACCAGCATTATAGGCTGCGAGTGCCATTTGCGTATTGCCATTAAAACGCTTGAGCAACCAGCCTAGATATTTCGCACCAGCAAAGATATTTTGCTGAGGATCGTAAGCGTTAGAAACGTTAAAGCGACGGGCAGTGGCTGGCATGAGTTGCATTAGGCCTTGGGCACCGACTGGAGAGTGGGCATTTACATTGAAACCCGATTCGGTATGCATGACTGCTTTAATTAGACCTTCAGATACACCGTGCTGTTGTGCCGCCTGCCTAATAATATGGTCAAACGCATTTTTATTTTTGCTATAGCTCGGTAGAACAGAAGCTTCTGAAGCGCCCCAGTTTGTATAACTATGAATATTACTATCAGGATAGTAAGTCACTTTTACTTTCTTGAGTGAATTATCATAGCTTTTACGGTTGGTCAGTAAAGTACTGCCATTTTTATCTTGGTAAACGTACATCTGACCTGCAAAAGTCGACGTTACACCGACCGAAAAAGTGGTCATCCCCAGCAAACAAGAAAAAAGATATTGAACCGAATTTTTCATTTTATGTTATTCACAATTTTAAGGTATTCGAGACTTCTCAAAGAGTTTATCAAAAAATATTAAAGAAAGAAGTTTTGTGTAATTTTTTTTATTTTGGCTGTTTAAAAAAATCAAGCTGTTTTGTTCGAATGATCATCAAAAAAAATTAAAAAAAATTTTTAAAATGATTCTATTGACTTGAATAACTATTTGAAAATTAAAGGTAAAAATGATTGGTTAAAAAATGATCAATTTAAATAAAACCCTTAACAGAAGGTGAAAACAGTTTGTCAAGCATGAAGAAATCCACAATTTTATCCACAGGTTTTGTGGAAAACTGTGGAAAAGTCCAAAAAGTAAGCATTTTGCGCAAAAAATGAACTCATCGGTCAAAATGGAGCACGGCTTTTGCATCATGCCTGAGCATTATGACGACTTCAAGAATTGAAACTATTCTTTTGATGCGATTCCCGTCCGAATCATATAAAATTGCGCGGTATTTTTATTTATGGGTATATCTCGTCTATGTACGCGCCAGTTGAGTCCAACGAAGGATTTAATTTTAAGCCTGAACTTCCAACAAGCTCGGTTTATTATCGTTTGCTTAAGAAGCTTCGCCGTCAAGTTGGACATGCCATTCGTGACTTCAATATGATTGAAGATGGTGACAAGGTCATGGTGTGTGTGTCTGGTGGTAAAGACAGTTATACCTTGCTCGACATTTTGTTGCAGTTCAAACGTGTTGCACCGATCAATTTTGACATTGTTGCGGTTAACCTTGACCAAAAGCAGCCGGGTTTTCCAGAAGATGTCTTACCACGTTATATGGAAGAAAATAACATTCCATATTACATTTTGGAAAAAGACACTTATACCATTACCAAGCGTTTAACACCTGAAGGTAAAACATACTGCGCAGTGTGTTCACGTTTGCGCCGTGGTTCGCTATACGGCTTTGCCCAAGAAATTGGTGCCACCAAAGTTGCGCTAGGCCATCACCGTGATGACATCATTGCAACTTTCTTCTTGAACTTATTCCATGGCGGTAGCTTAAAGGCAATGCCACCTAAGCTTTTATCGTCAGATAAGAAAAATATTTTGATTCGTCCTTTGGCCTATGTTGAAGAAAAAGACATTATCAAATATGCCGAATTACGTAAGTTTCCAATTATTCCGTGTAACCTTTGTGGTTCACAAGAGAACTTACAACGTGCCATGCTGAATGAAATGCTACGTGAGTGGGATAAGCAATATCCGAAACGCTTACACAGTATTTTTGGTGCTTTACAAAACGTTTCTCCGTCTCAGTTAGCTGACCGTGATTTGTTTGATTTTGAAGCGCTAGATTCTCAGCGTGAGATCGACTTTAAAGACCCTGAAGAACTTAAAAATCGTTTAGATGTAGTGAACTTAAGTTTCGCTGCTGAATAAAATATTTGAACAAGTCAATTAAAGGCACTTTATAAACAAGTGCCTTTAATGTATCAAAACACTAAAAAATGAATGTTCCGTACAAAAAGTCATAGCCCAACCTTAAAATTACATGCTATAACAACGCACAAGCAGAAGTGCTTCATATGATGTTGTCTGGATAGACAACTAACTAGAGAAATTGAACAAATAAATTTGAGGAAGAATCATGCCTGCATTTTTAACTGATGATTGGTTTGCGACTGTCGAAAAATTAACTGCTGAAGCAGGTGATCTTAATTTGCCACCAGCTCTTGCGAATTTGGCAATTAATTTAGTAGTTACAGATGCTTCTGGAAATACCGAATTAGCTTTAGATGGGGGTAAAATCCAAAAAGGTTTGTCTTCAAATGCCAAAACAACTTTAAATATGGATGCTGAAACTTTACGTAAAGTATTCTTAGAGTTTGATATGGCTGCAGCTATGCAAGCATTTATGACTGGTAAAATTAAAGTTCAAGGCGATATGTCTCAGTTAATGGCTTTGCAAACAGCTAAACCAAGCCAAGAACAAAAAGATTTGTTCAAGAAAGTATTAGAACAAACAACAGCTTAAGTTAAAAAGAATTCATATAAAAAGCTTACCCCAAGAGGTAAGCTTTTTATTTGTACAAACACTGAATTTATCAACTTTTAAATAATAAAAATTAGATATTGATTCGAGGTTGTGCCGTTTTAATATGCTCAAGATAAGCACGAATACGGGTCACATACTGTACCGCTTGTTTGTACCGACCATTTCGCATTTGATTACGCTGTAAGTACTCATAAAGGTTGACCCACTGGTTCGGATCTTTTCCTTGAGTCTGTAAGCGTTTCTGGATCTGGTTGACTGCACCCGGACCCATATTGTAAGCCACAAGGGCATACCAGTTACGATCTGGGAAAGGAATATCATCATACTCACTTAGCATGAGATCATAATATTTCGCACCGCCCTGAATGCTTTGCGCTGGATCACTACGGTTACTTACACCCATTGCCCGAGCTGTACTGTTGGTTAACATCATTAATCCACGTACGCCTGTTGGTGAAACAGACTCTGGCTTGAGATATGACTCTTGATAGCTCATTGCTGCAAGCAAATGCCAATCTAAATCATACTTTGCTGCGCTTTGTTTGAAGCTAGCTTTGTAAATGGGCAGACGTGTACTTAAATCACGTTGAATAGTAGACCAAGACTCAGGTTTTACAACGTTACGGTTATAAAATGAAGCCAGTTGTTGAGTCAGACCATTTTGCTTGCTTTGACAAACAAAACCACTGGCAGTTTGTGTAAGAGGATCATCTGCTTGTTTAAACACCCAGCTTAAATCAGGATTTAATCCATTTTTTTGCAAATTTACGATATCACCACAACTTGCAGAAAAAGACATTAAACCTTTGCTCTCGATTGAGCTTAAGCCTGCGGTCGTCATGGCAAGATTTGCTTTACCTTGCTGGACCCATTTGAGTGCAGTGGCATTATCTGCCACGATTTTGAAGTCTAGTTTTACATTTAAGCTTTGCGCATAGTTACGAGCGAGGTCATAACCAAAGCCATGCAAAAATTGATCTTCTTTAAAAACAGTAGTTGGGCTTTCTACAGCAACTACCGTTAATGTGTTTGTGTTAACTACAGTATTGTACTGTAGGGTTTTTCCTGCATTAATACTATGAAAGGGAAAAAACATAGTGCTGAGTGCAAGAACTTTCAATGGGAGAGAAGAAAATAAAGAGTTAAGGCAAAGCCTCGACCCAGAACTTGAATTACTGTGCATGTTGTCTCCGCTACAGATAATTTATGCCCTAAAAGCCAGACAAAAAGCTGCCATAACTTCTAAAAGTTGATAAATTCAATAAGGGGTGGGCAGTCATGACGTCATTCAAAATGACATGAAATGAAAAAACAGACTGTGTAGAAAATCTACATAGTTTTAAGTTGGGTTAAAAAATACTCAACATTTAAGATGCGCGCATCATAATATTCAAAAAAAAGTTTGTCAAATTTTGAACAATTAAATATCGGATATATCAACATAACACCATGAATTTATTAAGGAAGAAAATTTATACACTTGTGGTGTGAGAAAATCGGGTATGAAATGCTACGTTTTGTAGCCATCATGTTATTACAACGTGAAATTTGATTTATATACTAGGTAACTGCTATAGCTTAAATAACTGAAAAAATAAAATAATTTAGTGATTTTTAGTTCTATTTAATTTGTTTACATTTAAATTAAAGCTAAAAGATACCACTAGAAAAAGTATCTTTTAGCTCAATTAATAACTTTATCAGTTATATCTTATTAAATCTTCCATAGCATTACACCGGTCTGATAACCTGCTCCTAAAGACCAAAAAACAATAATATCACCTTTATTTATAAGTGATTTTTCTAACCGTTTTTTGTAGGCAATAAAAAAACTACTTACTCCTGTATATCCATATTGATCTCCAATATATTCAATTTTTTCAGAGGGAATATTGATTTTATCTTGAAGAATATCAATATTTGATTTCGTAAATTGGGATAGTAAAAAACAAGATATATCTTCAATGTTTAAATTATTTTTCTTCAATAATTTATCTAGTGCATCTGCCGCGAATTCCACACTTTCCAAACCAGTAAATGGTGCCCAATGAATTTTTTGTTCCTTACTGTGATAATTCGTTAGGCCATGAGGAGGAAAAACAATAGTTTTACAAAAACTACTATCTGTTTGGTACATCCTGTCAATAATGCCCGAATCATTGGTATTTTTTTCTAGTATTATTGCTGCTGCTGCATCTCCGACAATTGTTGAAGGAATCACCTGTTTTTCATCTCCAAGCATTGTTAGATGATCAGACCCAATCACCAGTGCGCGTTTATAACTTTCTTTTGATGCGAGCAAAACGGATGCTTGTTCAAGAGCAACAAACATTCCTAAACAATTAGCATTTATATCAAAGCATATACAGTCAGTTTTAATATTTAATTCTGAATGAATCAGTAAAGCATTAGTTGGGGATAGATATTCTAATGTTGTAGAAGAAAATATAATAATATCAATGCTGTCATGTGAAATGTTATAATCTTTTAATAATTGTTTTGATGCATTAACTGCCATTGTGAGCGCATTTTCTTCATCATTAATAATGACATGTCTTTTATTTCTTCCTACTTTTTCAAAAATTCTATTTAAACTATCTTTATCTTCAAATTTATTTAAAAAATATTCATTATTTCTAATTGTTCTTGGGTGATAAGTAGATATTGCAGAAATTTTTATACCTTTCATGATTAATAATCTCTTTTTATATAAAAATATAATTGTGTTTTAATTTTGATCAATTATCGATGGCATTTTATCTACTTTTTTAAATTTAATGATTTCTAATTTTATATAAAATAATATGTATAAATTTGGATATTAATATATTTTTAATATTATAATTTGGGTTGTAATAAAAAATAAAATGAATACTCTGAATTAATTACTGATAACTTATTTTTGTTATGTACCAAATCATTTTACCTTTAGGTGTTTGAACTTGTATTTCATCATCTACGGCTTTACCTAAACAAGCTTTTGCCATAGGTGACTGCAAAGAAATATAGTCTTTGCGACCATAAATTTCTTCATCGCCGACAATACGAAATTTAGTAGTTTCGCCTTCATCATTTTCTAATTCAACCCAAGCTCCAAAATAGGCTTTACCATCTTGTTCCGGCCGATATTCTACTTTTTGGGCAACTTCAAAAAGTTTGGTGAGGTATCTAATCCTACGATCAATTTCACGTAGCTTTCTTTTGTTGTAGTGATAATCTGCATTTTCTGAGCGATCGCCAAGACTGGCTGCCCAAGACACAATTTTGGTAATTTCTGGGCGTTCTTTTCTTACAAGATCGTTTAACTCATCTTGTAATCGTTGATAGCCTTCAGCCGTTAATAGTTTGCGGTTCGTCATATAGCTCAAACTTTCTTCATATAGATAGTTTCGTTAGAAACCACAACAGGAATTAAAACTTATCTGTAATTGAAAAGGGGAGAATACCCTGAGTAAAGCGTAAAGCTTTTTTATCTTTATGACTATGTTATCAAAAAGATAGACCAGTATCATATAGTTGTGTGAAGCATGAAGGATAGTTAAAGACAATTAATACTTCCCAAATAAAGATAAGTTTAGGCATAAAAGTAGTAATAGGTAGATAAAAACTCAAAATTAAAGGTTTTTTGTTTTTATTTTGAGCGTTCAGATAAAAACTTAAATAAAAAGGTTTGCCAAGTTGGCTTTTTATTTATATTATAGCGCTCGTTGGAAGCGTGGCAGAGCGGTTTAATGCACCGGTCTTGAAAACCGACGAGGGTGTGAGTCCTCCGTGAGTTCGAATCTCACCGCTTCCGCCAAAATTCTTAAAAAGCCCTTGTTAATGACAAGGGCTTTTTTTTATACATATAAATTACTAAAAATAATCTTACGCTCTTTTATATATTTCTAAGTATGGTCTCTCCCGTTCGAGGGTTTGTTAAAGTCACATTTTCAAGCGCCTGAATGTACCAAGAATTGTTCTTCTTGGTGAGTACAGTAAGAATGAGAGTATCAATTTGATGGGGGCCCTGAGGGTGAGCTACGCTCGCAGTTAAGCGACTCCAAAAGTGTGAAATACAGATATCATCACTCATAGGTGTAATGTCTATGAGTTCATTCTCTAGTGTTGAGTCGCTATAGATGGTGTCATGAATAGGCTGATGAAGTGCAACAATTTCATCAACACCTTTAACGTAATGACCGAAACGATTAACGAAAGTCGCATCTTGATGAAAAAGAGCAGCAAAGGCCTTCATATCATGATTATTCCATGCGATTTGAAATGCTAAAGGAATATCTTCTGGGTTTGTTATTTTTTGATTCATACCATTCCTACCATTTGTATCTATTTACTTAAATTTATTCTAGAAAAATGATGAAGCAATCTTTTTTTATAATAATTATACTGAGACTGTTATTTCAGCATATATATTGATAGCTTATAAATAGTTTATATATGAAAAATTTAAAATAAGTTTAATTAAATTATTAAAATCATTATTTAAAGAAAGCTGAATAATTTAATTTAATCAAACAATTGTGTTGTGATTTGTTAACATTTAAGTCTAAATTAAACATAAAAGCATATTTATATTGTATGAAAAAATAAGCGTACGATGATTCTATGAATGACACATCTGAACCAAACAAGGTCATAAAAAAACCTTCAAAAACTAAGTCATTTTTAAGCTATATAGTATTGTTTTTAATACTATTCCTTGTAGGGTTTGGAATCTGGCATTTAACACATCAGCCGCTAAAGTCTTCACAAAGTGCATCTTCGGATAAAAGAGGAAAAGGTAGTCATTTTGGAGGGGGCAACTCTTCTATTGTGGTTGGCACGAGTAAGGTGGTGCAACAAGATGTACAACAAACCATTCAAGCTTTAGGTACTGTCACCTCCACCAATACAATTATTGTGCATCCGTTAATTAATGGTACGTTGATGCAAATTAATTTTAAAGAAGGGAGTTATGTTCACAAGGGGCAGCTTTTAGCGCTTATTGATGACCGTGCCCCTAAAGCAACTTTATTGCAAGCTCAAGGCCAGTTACTTAAAGATCAGGCATTGTTAACGAATGCTAAGCTTGATTTACAACGCTATGCTCAGCTTTGGAAGCAAGATTCAATTGCTAAGCAACAGTATGATACTCAAGCATCGTTGGTCAAACAGTATGAAGGTGTCTTAAAGACAGATCAGGCTGCTGTTGAAAATGCAAAACTCCAATTAAGTTATACGCGTGTTGTATCTCCAGTAGATGGGCGTATAGGTTTACGTCAGGTAGATGTTGGCAATATGGTGACGACATCTGATGCAAACGGCATTGCTAATATTACTCAGTTTAAGAATATTTCAGTGGTATTTGCAGTACCTGAGCAATATTTAACGCAATTGATGCAACTTATGGATAACCCTAACCAAAACGTTAAGGTTGAAGCTTGGGACCGTCAAAACACTCAAAAACTGGCCGATGGTAAATTGGTGGCTTTAGATAATCAGGTCAATATCAATACTGGAACTATTAATATCAAAGCCAGTTTTGATAATCAAAACCAGCATTTATTTCCAAATCAGTTCGTTAATGTTCGGATGAGTTTAGGCAATATTGCCAATGCGATGATTGTTCCAACAGTTGCTTTACAACTCGGTGCCAATGGTTCTTTTGTTTATAAAGTGAATTCTGACCAGACAGTAAGTGCTGTGAATGTTCAAACTGGGGCTGTTGTAGGTGATAACACCGTAATTACCAGTGGGGCATTAACAGTCCATGATAGCGTAGTCACAGATGGCGTTGATAAACTTAAAGATGGCGCAAAAATTAGTGTAGCTGGTACTGGACGACATCAAGGTGCAGGGCAAGCTACTGATACAAATGGTGGTAATCGGCACTGGCAGCATCAAAATGCGCAAGGTGGCACACCAGAGGCAAATAGCACTTCAGATACTGGACAGCATAAATGGCAACATCGACGTGAACAGGCTAACACATCAAGTGTTGTAGCCAGTCAACCTTCTGCTCAAAACGCGCAGTAAGGAGTTCCGATGAATCCTTCCCGTTTATTTATCCAGCGTCCAGTGGCGACTACACTGGTCATGATTGCCATTTTTTTATGTGGGTTGGTGTCTTGGAAATTTTTGCCTGTGGCGTCATTGCCAGAGGTCGATTATCCAACTATGCAGGTCACGACCCTATATCCGGGGGCTAGTCCTGAGGTTATTGCTTCAACGATTACCGCTCCGCTTGAACGTCAGTTTGGGCAGATGCCGGGTCTAAGCCAAATGTCATCGACTAGCTCCAATGGGGCATCAGTCATTACTTTGCAATTTAATTTAAATTTGGGATTGGACGTTGCTGAACAAGAAGTACAGGCTGCAATTAATGCATCCAATAATTTGTTACCTAACGATTTGCTTACCCCACCGACCTATAGCAAAGTAAATCCGGCTGATAAGCCAATTATGACCATTGCAATCAGCTCTAAAGAAATGCCGATTACTAAACTGGAAGATCTGGTCGATACCCGTTTAGCACAGCAACTTTCTCAAGTGAGTGGAGTTGGCTTAATTAGTGTAAGTGGTGGACAGCGCCCCGCAGTGCGTTTACAAGTAAACTCGGCAGCTTTGGCCAATATGGGGCTGACTTTAGAAGATGTGCGTACAGCGGTCACGGCAGCTAACGTGAATCAAGCGAAAGGTACCATTAGTGGAGCCGTGCAGTCCTCTACCATTGATGGCAATGATCAGTTGCATACGGCGGATGATTATAAAAATTTAATTATTGCCTATAAAAATGGTGCACCAATTCGTATGTCCGATATTGCTGCGACCATTGATTCCGCAGAAAACGTGCGTTTAGCAGCATGGGTTGGACATACTAGCAATAATGCTGCAACCCAAACGCCAGCCATTATTATTAATGTGCAACGTCAACCCAATGCAAATGTCATTCAGGTTGCGGATCAAATTAAGCAAATACTGCCTAAATTACAAAGTAGTTTTCCACAATCTGTGAATGTGGAAATTTTAAATGATAGTACTGCGACCATTCAGGCTTCACTAAAAGATGTAGAGTTTGAGCTGGTTTTGGCAATGGTGCTGGTCATCATTGTCGTGTTTTTATTCTTACGTAGTGTACGGGCAACCTTTATTCCCGCAGTGGCGTTACCACTTTCTTTGGTTGGCACTTTTGCTGTGATGTATCTGATCGGTTTTTCGGTCGATAACTTAAGTTTGATGGCGCTTACGATTGCAACGGGTTTTGTCATTGACGATGCCATTGTCATGATCGAAAACATTTCCCGTTATATTGAGCAAGGCGAACCGCCGATGCAGGCTGCCTTAAAAGGTTCGGAGCAAATCGGTTTTACCATTATTTCCCTGACTATTTCGCTAATTGCTGTACTCATTCCGCTGTTATTTATGGGCGATGTAGTTGGACGATTATTTCGTGAGTTTGCGGTAACCCTTGCTGTTTCTATTTTAATTTCAGCTTTTATTTCTTTGACACTCACACCGATGCTGTCTTCAAGATTGCTCAAACATATCCATGAGGCAGAGCAGGGACGTTTTTATCATGCCATGGGGAGCTTTTTTGATAAAACGATTGGTGTCTACTCCAAAGCATTACGTTGGGTACTAGCAAGACAAGGGCTATTTTTAGTCGTTACGGTTGCGACGCTTGTCTTTACGGTCATGTTGTATGTTTTTATCCCGAAAGGTTTTTTCCCTGTTCAGGATACAGGACAAATTATTGCTATAACTGAAGCTGATCAGACGATTTCATTTCAGGCAATGAGCGTTAAACAGCAAGAAACGGCAAAAATTATTTTGCAAGATCCTGCTGTACAAAGTATTTCATCGTTTATTGGTGTTGATGGGACAAATAGCTCACTCAATACTGGTCGTATTTTAATTAATTTAAAGGATAAGTCGGCTCGTCCCGATGTGCAGATGGTTATTAGTAATTTGCAACAACGCCTGAGTAAGGCTCAAGGTGTGACTACATATTTGCAGCCTGCTCAAGATTTAACAATCGATGCAAGACAAAGTAGAACTCAATATCAGTTTACCGTGCAATCTACGCGTTCTGAGGACTTGGCGACATGGATTCCAAAACTTGTTCAAGCGTTGTCTTTGCGTCCTGAAATTACAAATTTAGCAAGTGACTGGCAAGATAAAGGCTTACAGGTCTATGTTGATATTAACCGTGACGCCGCCGCTCAATATGGGGTGACGACAGCGAATATTGATAACATTCTTTATAATGCGTTTGGGCAAAGGCTCATCAGTACTATTTTCACTCAAACTAATCAATACCATGTAGTGCTTGGGCTATCCGATCAAGATCAAAATAGTCTGCAAGCCTTAGAAAATTTATATATTCCTTCAAGCAGTGGAAAGCCAGTTCGTTTAAGTTCAATCGCCACGATTCAACCTAGAAATACTTTGCTTGAGATTAACCATCTAGGCCAATTCACAACCGCAACAATTTCATTTGATACTGCTCAAGGTGTGTCATTAGAACAAGCAGTTCAAGCGGTAAAAGAAACCGAGCAACAGTTAAAGCTACCAAATAGTTTGATGACTCAATTTCAGGGGGCTGCTCTTGCGTTTCAAGCTTCTTTAAGTAATACGGTATGGCTTATTATTGCTGCAATTGTGGTGATGTATATTATTTTGGGCGTGCTTTATGAAAGCTTCATACATCCACTCACCATTTTATCGACCTTACCATCGGCAGGGATTGGCGCACTTTTAGCATTGTCCTTAACTCATAATGATTTAAACATTATTGCCATTATTGGCATTGTGCTGCTGATTGGTATTGTTAAGAAAAATGCAATTATGATGATTGATTTCGCCCTAGATGCAGAACGGCATCAGGGTCTAACCCCAATGGAGTCAATTTATCAAGCTTGTTTACTAAGATTTAGACCAATTTTAATGACAACAATGGCGGCATTATTAGGTGCTGTGCCTTTGGTTATTGGTAGTGGAATGGGATCGGAATTACGCCACCCACTTGGTATTACCATGATTGGTGGTTTAATTCTGAGTCAGCTTCTTACTTTATTTACCACACCAGTTGTTTATCTTGCCTTTGACCATTTGGCTCAGCGCATAAAAGGAAATCGCCGTCCAGATAAAGATGCCAGCGAGTTGCCACCTTATGAACATTTTAAGTCTGGGGTGGATGAAGTATGAGTATTTCAACGCCTTTTATACGCCGTCCTGTAGCAACGACTTTACTGAGTATTGGGTTGGTATTGCTGGGTTTCTTAGCTTTTAATATTTTACCCGTCGCGTCATTACCGCGAGTTGATTTTCCTACTATTTCTGTAACGGCAAAACAGGCAGGGGCAAGTCCAGAGGTGATGGCAGCCACTGTGGCTACGCCGTTAGAGCGAAATTTAGGACGTATTGCTGGGGTAAATGAAATTACCTCTTCAAGTACATTAGGCTCTACTCGTATTACGCTTCAATTTGATTTAAATCGCGATATTAATGGTGCCGCTCGTGACGTGCAGGGTGCAATTAATGCATCGCTTTCTTCGTTACCATCAGGGCTTCAAAATAACCCAACTTATCGAAAGGCCAATCCTGCTGATGCGCCGGTCATGATTTTGGCGCTGACCTCTAAAACTTTATCTAGAGGCCAGATGTATGATGCAGCCGATACGATTTTGGGGCAAAAACTCCTCCAGATTGAGGGAGTTGGTGATGTCAGCATTGGGGGAGCAGCACAGCCCGCGGTACGGGTTGAGCTTAACCCTAGCCAGTTGGCGCACTATGGTATTGGGCTCGATACTGTACGCTCTGCCATTACTTCAACAAATGCAAACCGACCTAAGGGCTTTATAGAAAAGAAACAAGAGCTGTGGGAAGTTAAAGCAAATGACCAAGCCAAACAAGCTGCTGACTATATTCCCTTAATTGTGAGCTATAAAAATGGGGGAGCTGTTAGAATTTCTGATGTTGGAGAAGTAAAAGACTCTGTATTAGATATTCGTAATGCGGGTTACTATGCAGATCAACCATCTGTTTTGATTATGGTATTTAAACAGCCCAATGCCAATGTAATTGAAACCATTCAACGCATTAACCAAATGTTGCCTACCTTACAACAGGCACTTCCATCACAAATAGAAATTCATACAGCGGTTGATCGTAGTAAGACCATTCAAGCTTCTTTAAGAGAGATTGAACGGACTTTGATTATTGCGATCATATTGGTCATTATTGTTGTTTTCGTATTTTTGAAAAATGGCCGAGCCACTTTAATTCCTGCGATTACTGTACCAATTTCTCTGGTGGGTACTTTTGCTTTGATGTATGCCTCAGGCTTTTCATTAAACAACATTAGTTTAATGGCTTTGACGATTGCGACAGGGTTTGTGGTAGACGATACCATTGTTGTGCTTGAAACCATTTCAAGGCGAATGGAAGAGGGGCTTGCTCCCATGCAGGCAGCAATTACGGGGGCAAGAGAGGTTAGTTTTACAGTAATCTCAATGAGCATTTCATTGATTGCGGTATTTGTACCTATTTTACTTATGGGTGGAATTGTGGGGCGTTTGTTCCATGAGTTTGCCATGACCTTAAGCTATGCCATCTTAATTTCAATGGTAGTTTCACTCACCACCACACCTATGCTGTGTGCATGGTGGTTGAAAAGAAATAAGAAAAATCAGCCCAACACTGAAAACCTGATAGCTGAACAGGCTTCAAAAACTGACGATTACAGTGAAGCTCTTTTGGTTGCATCCGATGATGAGTATTTAAAAAAACAGGGCTTATTTGGGCGAATTACCCTGCTATATAAGCGTAGTTTGGCAGTCGCATTGCGACATAAAGCCATGACGATGATTGTTTTCATTTTTACGATTGGACTGAATGTTTACTTATATATTGCTGTGCCTAAAGGTTTCTTCCCCCAACAAGATACAGGGGTCATGATGGGATCTTTGGTTGCAGACCAAAATATTTCCTTTGATGCAATGAATACAAAGCTTAAAAAATACATTGCCGTGATTGGGAAAGACCCTGCGGTTGACCATGTAATGGGCACACTTGGAGGTTCCCAACTTAATCGGGCAAATTTATTTTTAGCTTTAAAACCTTTGGGTGAAAGAACAGATACACCAGACCAGATCATGGCTCGATTACGTAAAGTTCTTGGACATGAAGCAGGAATACGTTTTAGTCTCAGACCTGTACAAGATATTAATATTGGAGGCCGTTCAAGTGATGCCAGTTATCAATACACCTTACAAGGCGATGACTTAACTGCACTAAGAAGCTGGACACCACAGATTCAAGCTGCTTTATCTAAACTGCCAGCTTTAACCGACGTATCTAGTGATCAGGATGTAAAAGGGTTAGAAACCAAGCTTAGTTTTGATCATGACAAAATGAAAATGATGGGTATAACGCAAGCTCAAGTCGATAGTACGTTAAATGATGCTTTCGGTCAGCGACAAGTCTCAACCATTTATAACCCGATGAATCAATATCATGTGGTCATGGAAGTTGCACCTGAGTATGCAAAAAGTGTGGAAGCGCTCAATAGTATTTATATACAAGATGCTCAAGGGCATTCTGTACCTTTATCTACATTTAGTTCATGGAAAGCTGCGAATACTTCTTTGTCGGTCAATCATCAAGGGTTATTTGCTGCCAGTACCATTACATTTAATTTAAATGATGGTTATTCACTTTCAGATGCTACCGTCCAAATTAATAATGCAATGAATGAATTAAAAGTCCCAACTTCTATACGTGGGTCATTCCAAGGTTCGGCAAAAGCGTTTCAATCTTCCTTAAGTTCAGAACCATTACTTATTTTGGCGGCAATTGTCGTGATTTATATTGTGCTCGGAATTTTATATGAAAGCTTTGCTCATCCATTGACCATTCTTTCTACATTGCCGTCTGCGGGATTAGGGGCGCTCATTGCTCTCATTCTTTTTAAAATGGAATTTACCGTAATTGCTCTCATCGGAATTTTATTGCTGATTGGTATTGTGAAAAAGAATGCCATCATGATGATTGACGTCGCATTAACTTTGCAGCGAAAGCAAAGTTTAAAACCTGAAACAGCGATTTTAGATGCATCAGTGCTACGTTTTAGACCAATTATGATGACAACATTTGCAGCTTTATTTGGTGCTCTACCTTTGGCTTTGGGCCGAGGTGACGGTGCGGAGTTACATGTGCCTTTGGGTGTATCGATTGTGGGTGGTTTGATCATTAGTCAGATATTAACTTTGTATAGTACGCCTGTAATGTACTTATATATTGACCAATTGAGCGAATGGGGAAAACGTAAGTTTAAAAACATATGGGCTATGAAACAAATGGGCTTAAAGAAATAAGAGGGTATGTTAATGCATCAAAAAAATCATGTACGGTTTAAACAGCTCTCGTTTAATGCCTTGGGAAGTTTGGTAGTCATATTGTCTGGTACATTGTCAGGTTGCCAGTTGGTCAAACCGGAACCTACACCTCATGTGAATATAGGTGCCAATTTTTCTCAGCCATCACAATATGGTTTAGATATTAAAAAGTGGCAAACCGATGGTTGGAAAATTGCACTGCCAAGTGATCATTTACCAAAGGGTGAATGGTGGCAAATTTTTCAGGATGAACAATTAAATAAACTCGTTACTCAATTGAATCGAGAGAATGCCTCGATTGCACAATACGAAGCACAGTACCGTCAAGCCACAGCACTGCTGAGTGAAGCGAAAGCAGGGACTAGACCGACAGTCACTGGAAATACGTCAGCCACTCGCTCCAAATCTGGTGAAGCATCAGCGACCACAAGTTATGGTTTTGGTGTAAATGCGAGCTGGGAACCAGATTTTTGGGGTAAAGTTCACCAGAATATTTTAGTGAACCAAAATAAAGCCCAAGCAAGTGAAGCAGAACTTAACTCAATCCGTTTAAGTATGCAGGCCCAACTTGCCACCACTTACTTACAATGGGTGGTGCAAGGTTTTCAGCTACAGTCGCAGCAAGAAAGTCTGAATAACCTTAAGAAGTCCTTACAGCTCACCCAAAATCAATATAAAGCCGGCATAGTGGCATCGACTACGGTCGATCAGGCACAAAGCCAATATCAAAGCGCGCAAGCGAATTATACTGACATGCAATTGTGGCAAGTAAAATTACAGCACGCGATTGCTACCTTAATTGGTCAGCCACAAGACCAATTTCAGTTAACAATGCCGAAAACTTTGCCTTCATTGCCACAAATACCAGTTGAACTCCCATCAAGTATATTAGAGCGCCGTCCTGATGTAGCTGTAGCAGAAAGAAACATGGCAGCAGCAAATGCTCAAGTAGGGGTAGCTAAACTCGCCATTTTCCCAGATTTTAGCTTGGGAGGAAGTTTAGGTTATAAAAGCAGTAAGTTAAGTGACTTGTTTAATGCACCTAATTTTATTTGGTCGGTTGGGCCTACGCTCGCAGCGACCCTGTTTGATGGTGGGCTTCGACATGCTCAAACCAAACAAGCTCTAGCTGCTTATGACGCGAGTGCAGCTTCTTATAAACAAACTGTACTTTCAGCCATCCAAGAAGTTGAAGACAACATTGCTTCTCAAGCTTTACTTTCAAAAGAAGTAAATGAGCAAAAGCAAGGGCTACAGGCAGCTACGCGTGCTGAAAATACGACGATGAATCAATACAAAGCAGGAATGGTCGGATACTTAAACGTTTTGACTGCCCAAAATACCCGTTTGTCAGCACAAAACAGTGTGTGGTCACTCATGAGTAAGCAATATCAGACAACTGTTAGCTTGATTAGCTCGATGGGGGGAAGCTTTGAATAGCTAAGAGACACATAAAATAATAGTTGCTTTGTCGCGCTACCTTTGGCGGACAAGCAGCTATGTGGCTATAAAATATTCATTAAGCAGTTTTTATAAAATAAAGATAAAAATATAAGATAAACAAAATTGACTCATAACGAGTTTAATATGATGAATAATCAAACATCGTCTAAAAATTTAAATAAGAATCTTTTTTTAGGCAGTATTTAATTGTTTAGAGCACTACAATTAAGTTTAAAATATGGAGATGTTGTATACAGGATGCCATTTATTAGTTTAATTAAAATTAGAGTTATATAAATCTTGTGAATTATAGGTTTTTACTTGGCTATTTTTGTACGTTTTTCACCCTAAAGACGATGAAAAAATTAAAACATTGCAGCTAAAGGCTTAATTTTTTTAGAAAAGATGACACTAAAGAATCAAGAATTATATATTATTAAATAGACTTTGAAACTAAAACTTTAATCTTGATTTAAGTTCAATTATTTAATTTATGACACATCTAGATTTCTTTAATGAGTCAGAAAAACAAATTATGACTTCATTTGAGCCAAATCAGAAAATTAAAGAGAGTATAAAAATGAACCAGTTTGTAACAAACACGAATAATATTATTCGTGGAAAGTATCATCCGGAATTTTTGCAGTATGAAGTCTTGGCCGATATTTTTGTCCATACTGCACAAACTCTTCCTGATAAAACGGCTTTAATTGAAGCAGATAAAACGTTGACCTATGGTGAGTTGTACCAACAAGCCTTAGTCATGGCTCAGCACTTGACGATCAGAGGGGTGAAACCTGGTCATATTGTTGGGTTATGGTTGCCTCGTGGTATCGAGCTTTTAAAAGCTCAATTGGCGATTTGTTTAAGTGGTGCAGCATGGCTTCCTTTTGATATGGATACGCCAGCTGACCGTATAGCAGTGTGTCTTGAAGATGCTGAATCTGTGGGAATGATTACTACAGATGAATGGTATGCACATTTAGAAGAAGTGCCGCAAGCAAAATGGACAAACACTGAACTACAAAAGCCACTCAGTGAAAATATTCCTTTAGCTAAAACAACCCCAGAACAACCTGCGTATATTATTTATACGTCTGGTTCAACGGGTAAGCCAAAAGGGATTGTGATTACCCAAAGAAATATTTGTCACTTTTTACGCAGTGAAAATAATGTTTTAGGTATTCAAGAACAAGACAAAGTCTATCAAGGCTTTTCTGTCGCTTTTGACATGTCGTTTGAAGAAATTTGGCTTTCGTACTTGGTTGGTGCAACATTGTGGATTGCACCTAAGTCGCTTGTGAGTGACCCTGAACGTTTATGCCAAACATTAAAGCAAGAAAACATTACCGTATTGCATGCTGTACCGACATTACTTGCTTTATTCCCTGAAGATGTACCTAACTTAAGAATTATTAACTTAGGTGGGGAAATGTGTCCGGATTCACTAGTTGACCGTTGGGCATTACCTCACCATCAAATGTTTAACACTTATGGTCCAACCGAGACTACAGTTACAGCAAGCCTTGAGTCTTTAGAGCGTGGCAAACTCGTTACCATTGGTAAGCCTTTACCAAACTATGGCATGCTGGTCATTAACGCTGAAAGAGAATTACTGCCGCAAGGTGAAACAGGTGAGCTCTGTATTTTTGGCCCAAGTGTGGCAGAAGGATATTTAGGCAGACCTGATTTAACGGCTGATAAGTTTATTGAAAACCCGTGGGCTGAAGGTCCAGACGAACAATCGCTCTATCGTACTGGTGACTTGGCTAAAATTGATGAGTTTGGCCAAGTACACTGTTTGGGGCGTGCGGACGATCAGGTAAAAATTCGTGGTTTCCGTGTTGAACTTGGTGAGATCGAAGCTGCGCTTTGCGATATTGAAGGTATTGGTACAGCTGCAGTTATTCTTCGTCCTGAAGACGGCATTGATCAGCTTATTGCGTTTATTGCACCAGAAATTGATGCGAAACAAGCAATCGAAATTAAAGTACTTCGTCAAAATTTAAGCCAACGCTTACCACCTTATATGGTGCCAAACCGTTTTGAAATTATTGAAGAAGTTCCGCGTTTATTGTCAGGAAAAATTGACCGTAAAGCTTTAAAAGCACGTCCACTCACCAGTGTGATTGACCGTAGTGAATCGGACCAACCACAAAATCCGGCAGAAGAAATTTTATTTGGTATTTTGAATCGCTTGTTTCCAAACATGCCGATTAAACTCGATTCAGATTTCTTTGATGACTTAGGTGGCCATTCACTTTTAGCGGCTGTTTTGATTTCGAATTTACGTGAACATCCGGAATATAGCCACTTAACTATTCAAAACTTATATCAAGCAAGACGAGTTGGGGCCATTGCTGCGCTCATGCTAGAGCAACCAACACCGACTGTATTTGATAGCCAGATTGGACAAGATAACCCGCGTAACCAGACTTATAAGTGGTTATGTGGTATTGCACAGCTAATTACTATTCCTGTTTTAATTTCGATTAATATCTTGCAGTGGTTAGCGCCATTCTTTACCTATCATTATTTTACTGGTGGATCACGAGACAGTATTCCGAATGCAATCGCGATGTCTTTATTGGTTTATATCAGCGTAATTATTGCCAGTTTTGTTGTTTCAATTTCTGTAAAACGACTATTAATGGTAGGTGTTGGTGCAGGGCAATATCCATTATGGGGATTAACCTATTTCCGTTGGTGGTTAGCAGACCGTATAGGTAGTATTTCACCTGTCTATCTTTTGTCAGGTTCAACTTTACTTAACTTATATTTGAAAGCGCTTGGTGCCAAAATCGGCCATGACGTTACGATTAGTTCAGTACATATTCGTATGCCATCTTTACTTACTGTTGAAGATGGGGTGAGCATTGGCTCTCAAGTGAACTTAGAAAATGCTAAAGTCGAACATGGTCACTTGGTATTAGGTTCAATTCACTTAAAAGAAGACAGTTATGTGGGCTCTTATGCTGTATTAGAAGAAAATACAGTGTTAGAAAAACAAGCTCATGTAAATGCTTTAACTTCAATTGAATATGACACTGTTATACCAGCCGGAGAAATCTGGGATGGTACGCCTGCGAAGAAGATCGGACATGTGGATGATCACGATAAATTGCCAGAGCGTCCAAAATTATCGTTTATTCGTAAAATTGCAGAATATGCATATTATGGAATTAGTGCGTTAATTATTGCGTGTTTGTTCTTTATTCCAATTTTCCCAAGCTTCCTGTTGGTCGACTGGTTAGATGCAAACGTATTTAATATTAACCCGAATGAACATTTACAAATCGCACTTTACTACTTCATTTTAGCGATTCCTGCTAGTGCAATGATGATGATGATTACTGCTGTGATTTCTTCAGTCATTCGTAAAGTTGCATTGCCTCGTCTTGAAACAGGAACCTATGCGGTTCATGGTGGTACGTATTATCGTAAATGGTTTGCTTCTCAAATCTTGGAAACGAGCTTACAAACCTTACATGGCTTGTTTGCGACCATTTATGCGCCAACGTGGTTCCGTATGCTCGGTGCAAAAGTAGGTAAAAATACTGAAATTTCTACCGCAAATGGTGTTATTCCAGAAATGCTGACTTTAGGTGAAGAAAGCTTTATTGCCGATGCTGTAATGCTAGGTGATGAAGAAATCAAAGGCGGCTGGATGACATTAAAATCGACCACCATCGGTAACCGTAGTTTTGTCGGAAACAGTGCTTATATTGCTGATGGTACCGTGTTACCAGACAACGTCTTGATTGGTGTGCAATCTAAAACACCTGATAACGTTGAAATGTACGATGGTCAAACTTGGTTTGGTTCCCCACCGTTATTGCTGCCTGCACGTGAAGCTGCTGAGAAATATCCAGATCATTTAACATTCTTGCCAAGTATCAAACGCCGTTTAATGCGTGGTTTTATTGAAGGCCTACGTATTGTATTACCTGCCGCTCTTGCGATTGGTGTGGGTTATATGATCGTGCTTGAGATTATTGACGTTATTAACAAATACAACATTCCAACTGGTTTGTTGGCTTTAACGCTTGCTGGTTTGCTCTATGGCGTAGGTTGCTTCGTTATAGTTGCATTATTGAAGTGGACTCTAATTGGTCGTTACGAGCCGCGTTCAGCTCCAATGTGGACCATGTTTGTATGGTTAAGTGAAGGGATCACGAGCTTATATGAGTCAGTTGCGATTCCTAACTTCTTAAACTACTTAAGAGGAACGCCAATGTTGCCATTCTTCTTGCGTATTTTAGGTGTTCGCATTGGTAAAGACGTCTATATGGACACTGCCGATATTACAGAGTTCGATTGTGTAAGCATCGGTGACCGTGCTGAGTTTAATAGCTTCTCAGGCCCACAAACTCACTTGTTTGAAGACCGTATTATGAAAATCGGACAAGTAAATGTTGGTAATGATGTTGTGGTAAATACACGCAGTATTATTTTGTATAACGCAAACGTGAGCAATCATGCTGTGTTAGGGCCATTAACATTGGTGATGAAGGGTGAAAATATTCCGGCTAAATCTGCTTGGATTGGTTCACCGGCTGTGCCTTGGGTTCATAAATAATTCAGTGTTGAATTGAAAAAAAGCCTCTGTAGAACAGGGGCTTTTTTTTTTTATATTGCACAAAAACTAGATTGTACATAATTTATGGGGCAAGGAGATTTAACAAAAAATCGGGGGTATTATACGGGTATTGGTGGTTTATGCCCTTTGGTTTTCAAAGGGTTAAAATATGGTGATGGTAATTTATATCGCAAAGAATTTCCAAATGCGAAGTTAACAGGTGAGCCAGTGCCTGCCTATAAACCTTTTTTGACTCAAAGAAATAATAATAGATATGCTGCGCTTTCACGGTTAGACAATAGAACAGGGCGAGGAGGAATAGGATTTACACCTACTGCTGATATTGTGGTGATTGCTCAAGAGCACGGTGTAGGATCGGTTTCTTTTGATACCTTTATTAAACATGGTTGTACAAATGCCTGCGCTGTAGATGGTAGCGATTCAGTGTTTTTATGGTATGACGGAGGATTTAAGTTTATGTCAGCAGAAAATAAAGATGAAACACAAACTTTTGGTATTGGAATAAGAGCAGAAACCTAATGTTAAAAAAAGCTTTATTTAGCCTAATCATTTCAGTTGTAGTATTGCTCTCAATTTCATTTGTAGATTTGTATTGCACGCATACATCTTTTAAATTATTTAAAGTTTGGTTAGTAGAATTTAACGGAATTAATAACTATTCAATTTTTATTAATAATTTTATAATTAATTTTTTAATTGTTTTCTTAATTATTTCTCTAATTGTATATTTTATAAAAATTAAGAATAGTTTTATTTATATAGCCTTAATTTTGCTATGCATTTCACTTGGAAACTTCTTTATGAAAACATCTATAAATTTAACTATAGATACTAGAAAAGAGGTTCTATCAGGTAATTTGGTTAACAAAGGTTTAGCTTTTTTATTGATGCATAAAAAAGTTGAGTGTGAAGACTAAGTTATTGTTAATTTTAGAAATTATGGCTGATTTTAAATCTAATGTATGAGTTTGTAAAAATACACGTATGCATCCAAATTAAATAGTTTTTCTTAGATAGCCTAAGCTATTTATTATAAGGCTAAGTCTCTGGAATAGGGCTTAGCTTTATTTTTTTTGAAAGGTATAATAATTGAGTCACCGTATAAAGTTATTAAATACATATTAACTTATTTCCTTTACCAAAATAAAATGTTTGTCCATCTCTAGGATCAATTAAACGATATACATAATATTTTAAATGTTCTATTACACCAGCTCGAAAATACTCTTTACTCATTAAATTCACTTATAAGACAATAACTTTTATATAACTATATGATAAAGCTTATAAGAAATAAGTAAAAACCTACGCTATTCCCAATATGCCCTTAGCCACGTTTTACAGCCATTCATGTTCACTTAAAGCAATCAAAGCATGCGAAAGGGTTTTTTCCATTAATATTGGCTGAACTTTCAGCATGCTGAATCAGAAAAATACTCATATTATTTTATTGTTCAATTGCACGTATAGCACCTAAAGCAGCTACTTTTTTCCCCGCCTTTACTTTTGATATATCGCAATTTTGCCAAAGCTCGGGAAGGCAGTTTTCTTTAGCAGCTTCTAAAGCCGCCTCTAAATAACCGGGTAACTCTATTGTTCCTCCTCCTATTACTAGTTGTGAAGGATTTAAAAGATTAATGACTGTGGCTATTCCAAGACCTAAAGCTTGTCCAGCGTCTTTTATAACAGCTAAAGTAGATTGATCTCCATTGTTAGCCATTAATGCTAAATTAGATGGGCTTAGTGCGCATAGTTTGGTAATTGCAGCGCCACTGGCAAGTTCATCTAGACGTTTTATTCCTTCGTTACTTTTTACTGGTAAGTAACCTAGTTCACCAGCCCAACCACTAGCTCCCATTAAGGGTTTTCCATTTGTTATGAATGCAGCCCCAATACCTGTACCAATCATAATAATGCCGCTTGCAGCATGAGATGAAAAATCATTGAGTTCAGCATACATAGCAGCTTTTACATCATTTAAGATCATTGTTTTACTACATAATAATTTTAATGCGTCATTTCCTTGCCAACCTATGAATGCTGGTAGGACATCACAATTAACAACATATCCCGATTCGTTAACTAGACCCGGCACTGCTAGGCTTATGCTTTCGGGTTTAATTCCATGTTTTAAAATAAAAGATTGCAGATGTGATATTAATTCTTCTGGAGTGAATGAAATTCCTGTACTAAATATTTCTTCAATTTCATCACATAATATCAATAACTTAGTGCCTCCAAGATCTACACCAATTTTCTGAGTTTTCATCAAAAGCCTTATCTCAAAATTATTTTATAAATTTTAACGTGTCTATATGATCAAGATTTTATAATTATCAGTATTTGTGTAATAAATTTTAAAATTGCTTCCAAATGGAGATCAATTATTTTCCATATATTTCAATCTTATATATAACGGATAGCCCTAATTTTCTGTTTACTTGCTCCATTCATAACCCACTTTTACCAGTAACTACCTGATTATTTATCCTTACTTTTTCATGATCTAATCTAAAACAAATGTCATCTTACGTGTTGTACTAAAAAGGGAACTACTCTCAATTTTATTTATAGAATTTAATATATTTAATAATTATATAATTTTCAATGTCTTAAATTAATATAAAGCCTCTATAAATAGAGGCTTTATATTAGGTGTTGTAAGCGAACTTATTTATTCAGTTGCCGTAAAAGCATCATGATAAGTAACTTCTCCTGAAGGAATATGGTTAATGAAGCTTATAGCTTGAAAGTATTCATTTGGGACATCAGGTAAATTTAAATCTGGGTATGATTTAAAACCAAATCGACTGTAATAATTTGGATCACCTAATAGAACGCAACCTTTTCCGCCCAATTCTTTTAACTTTTGCAAAGCTGCATTCATTAAAAGAGAACCAATGCCAATTCCTTGTTTATTTGGACATACAGAAATAGGGCCTAGGCCATACCAACCTGTTTCACCTGACGTAATCGTAACTGGTGAAATAGCCACATGACCTACAATTAAGCCATCTTCTATAGCAACCAAAGAGATTGTGAGTTGTTTATGTTTCCGAAGGCTATTCACAATAAATTGTTCGGTATGGCTAGAATGCTCTTCATTCAAGAACGCGGCTTTCGTCAACGCTTCGATATTTTTAATATCTTCGGGTTGTTCATCTCGAATTATAATATTCATATTTTTCTTTCTCTTCATAAATAGCAACTTATATTAACGATTGTCTAGTTGAGGGCGGACCGTCTGAAGCCCTAACAATGTAATTTGATAAGGTTGGCTATTTTTAGACTTGATTAAACGTTTTGCTTTTAGCTTTTTAAATACATCTAAGGAACAATCAGATAACACGAAACCTTCTCGTGTATAGCATTCAACGAAATAAACTGTGCCTGATGCATCACGTTGGTATTTAATATGTCCGCCTTTGGCAAGGACATGGAGAGTTCGTTGTTCGAACTTTGAAAGATTCATGTTGAAGCCTTGATAATAATCAAACGTGCAAATAGAGGTGATCAGAAATATGACCACAGAAAAATTGCGACATTGATAATCAACTCAATAATAAAAATTGAGAGTGATTATCAGATGATTACTATCTCCAACATATAAACCTCTTTTAGAAGGGGGATACTTTTATTCAAAGGATATATTAACTGTATATATCACTTAATCACAAATGTTTTTTATATTCATAGACCATTCATTTATATAAAATCAGGCAACAAAAAATTATGTATGAGTTTTAGTAAATGAAAAAAACAATTTTTAGCCTAATTTTTCCTATCTGTGCAGCTTTTTCAAATAGTATTCAAGCAGAAGAAGTCTATTATCAACAAGAAGATATCGCTTATGCTTTTGAACTAGATTCAATCGAATTTTATTTACCGAGTAAAAGTAAATTTAAAATTACTGCTACCAGAAAACTAGTTGGCGTACCCGAAACAAAGTTTTATACAGGTGATTTTGATAAAGATAATATCGCACAATTCCATATGGCTTTTGACTGTTCACATAAGACGATACAGATTTTAGACTTTAAGATTGGTGATAAAAATAATGGTGAACTTAAGTACAAGAGCGATAAAAAGGGTGAAGTAATGAAAGCCACGGGTGACAATGATTTAGCTATGCTTAATTTAGTGTGTGAAAATGCTAAGGCTATAAAATAGTGCCTGTGAATTATAAGGCTTGTTTTTTAATACACGTATATACAATTTTCTTGGCGGCCCACCTTTGAAAAAATGAAGTTAAAGATTTAACAATTATGATACCCGTACAGACATTCTCGGTTTTTGCGATTTTTCTGTTGTTTATTGCGCCATTGATTGGTGTTGTACTAACACTCGGTTTATTGGTGAAAGCACTATTGTTTTGGAGAAAGAAGGCTAAAAAGCCTGTGAGTTTTTTTTCTAAAAAGACATTGTTCATTATGCTACTGGCATTGATATGTGACTTGTGGGCAGGTTACTTATTTTATATGAGTGCATCGGTAGAGTATGAGATTGCACTTAAGGAGCATTACAAGGAAAGTCGTAGCCATTTCGTTTTATCTCAAGATGCACAATATGGCGAACTGTTGATTCCCAAAGGGAGCTTAATTAGTCGTTATGATGCTTTTGACAACGGTGAGCCACAAGTACCCTTTAGCTTACGAGGATTACAGGCTGTACGTTTTCCTCATCCTGTACAAGTCGCAGGAATGTGGGTAACAGCAATAGAGCCTCCTCGAATGGAGTTGGCATGGGATCAGCAAATAGGCCCAGTTATGCGCTTCGATCCTAAGGAAGAAAATGGCTATGGTAAATGGGTTTATGATACGAAACGTCCTACCATCGCTTGTTCTCGTGGAGATATCGTACTACTTGAAATTCCACTCATTGATTATGATATTGCAAAAGAATTTGGTAAACCTGAGCCTGATGGAGCTAATGCACGTTTTCGCCCGAGTGAGTGGGGTGTTCAACAATGCGAAAAAGGTCAGGGGCCAATTAAAGTTAGTCCAGCATATACTGGGACTGCACCAAAGAAACCTTGGTTCCAATTTTGAGATAGTTTTAGTAAATTTTTAGTTCTACATCTATTACTCATATTTTATCAAGGATTCTCAAGAATCTTTTGAAAGATGATAATCTCAAAGAACCAAAATTAGTAAAAATAGAGAATCAAATGAGCCAATTTCCTAATGATGCAACAGGGGATACTTTAAACGAATTTAAGAAAAATGGGTTTGATATAACAAAGCCGATGGAAATAGATTTCTTTATTGTAATACCTTCAGAAGAGATTGGAGAAAAGATTTCTACAGAGGTTAAAAGATTAGGCTGTAAAGCCAGCGTTGAGCAAGATGATGTTACTAAGGAATGGACTTGTTATTGTACGAATACAATGATTCCATTCTATGATGACATTATAAAATTCGAAGAAGATCTAAATAATATCGCTACTCAATATGGTGGTTATACTGATGGTTTTGGTTCGTTTGGTAATGTTTGATTAATTTTTAATAAATGATAGGTTCAAAATTATGAAAATTAGTCAAAAGCAAATAGATGCTGTAATTGCATTAGAAGGTGCTAAAAGATATAAGCATTTCATAAAAGTTATTGCCGATACGCAAGAAGTTTGGGGCTTATACAAGGATGGATGGGCATTGGCTGGAACAGAGGATAATCAAAAAGTATTTCCTGTATGGCCCGCGAAAGAGTATGCCGAGTTATGTGCTGAGCATGAATGGGGAGGATATGAAGCTGAGCTGATTTCTTTAGATGACTTCATGAATGAATTGTTACCTACATTAAAAGATGATGAGGTATTAATAGGCATTTTTTATACTCCTTTAAATAATGGTGTAACTCCTGAGATAGAACAGGTACTAAATGATTTAGAGCTTGAATTGGAAAATTATTAGAAAGATACGATCTAGCCTCTTTATCCTTGATACATTCAAATACCTATATCTAAAAAATATTCTAGAATTCATAAGATACACCTTATACGGATAACAAAATGGGAGCAATCAGCTCCCATTTTTTATTTTTGTTCATGTTCTTTGTAGTATTGATGCGCTCTCTTAGAATTATGCTTCCAACTTTTAGCCACTTTGTGGAAATATGTTGGAAGATCATCCCATGCATCAGCTAAATCAGGGCCACGGGCTATACGAAGCTTAAGAGGGTAATCTTTATATTCAATAAAATGCATTAAATAAAAGCTTTTCTCTTGCTTGATCCTAGCCAAAATAATGG
>NZ_LFZQ01000014.1:0-89578 GCF_001990725.1 Acinetobacter genomosp. 33YU
GGAAGAAAAGCGGAAAGTTAATTACTGATCCTTTAGAGATTAAATTTAATTCAATTAAATTAGCTTTTAATAAAAAAAACATTTCAGAATATTCCAATATTTGCTTAATCTATAAATACTTAAACTTGAGTTTTCATCTATGCAGTTCAAAATTATCGCAGCACAAGATCTAGATAAAAATCAACGTCATCAGATTGCTGAGTTATGTTTTTCTGCTTTTGATGAAGATCCATGGAGCCAATATGCTTTCATGCAAAAAGCGATTCATGTCGTTGGTATATTGGACAATCAAATTGTCTCACATGCCTTATGGACGGATAGAGTTTTTACCATAAATGGTAGTTCCGATGTAAAAACAGCTTATGTAGAGTATGTGACCACTGATTACACGATGAGAGGTAAGGGGCTTGCATCACAATTATTAAAACATTTAGTTGAAGCGTTAACTGACTTGGAATATGGACTTGCTGCATTACAACCGGAAGATGAAGCATTTTATAAAAAATTAGGTTGGACTACTTGGCGGGGTGATTTGTACATCAAACAAGATACATCTACTTATCTGACTGATGACTATGAAATTATGCTATATCCTTTGAGTATCCATATGAAAGATCTACTCTCACATAGTTCAGAGGACGATAGTATTTGCGCAGAATGGCGAGAGGGTGAAGTTTGGTAGTTCTAATGATCTAATAAATTCATTTTTTTATTCTGTCTAAAATAGATGTAGCTATCATTTTTTCATATTACTTAACTTTTTCTACTTTCCTGTTTATTAGACAAGCCTATAATGATTCAGAATCATTCCAAATCTAATAAGGATATAACATGTCTACCGATCAGCAATTTCCAACTCCCAACAATTTAGGTATCGCGGTATATTCAAATAATGCCGAAGCCATTGGTAATACACCTTTAGTACGTATTAACCGATTGATTAAAACAGGTGTAAACGTATTAGCAAAAGTGGAAAGCCGTAACCCTGCATTTTCTGTGAAATGCCGCATCGGAGCGGCACTTATTGCAGATGCGGAAAAGCGTGGTGTATTAAAAGAAGGTATGCATATTGTTGAGCCAACTAGTGGTAATACTGGTATTGCATTGGCATTTGTAGCTGCGGCAAAAGGTTATCCAATTACTCTAACTATGCCTGCCAGTATGAGCCTTGAGCGTAGAAAAGTATTAAAAGCTTTAGGTGCTAATTTGGTATTAACTGAACCCGCGAAAGGAATGAAAGGTGCAGTTGATGAGGCTGTACGATTAGCAACTGAACAGCCAGATCTTTATTTCTTGCCACAACAATTTGAAAATCCAGCGAATCCACAAATTCATGTAGACACAACTGGTCCTGAAATTTGGCAAGCTACAGGTGGGCAAGTCGATATTTTAGTTGCGGGCGTCGGTACTGGCGGTACGATTACAGGTATTTCTCATTATTTTGAACAAGTTCAAAATAAGCCATTGTACTCTGTAGCAGTTGAACCTGCTGAATCTCCAATTATTACTCAAACTAAAAATGGTGAGAACATTACACCTGCACCGCATAAAATTCAGGGAATTGGTGCGAACTTTATTCCAAAGAATCTTGATTTGAACCTTGTGGATGAAGTCTTACCAGTGACTAGCGAAGAAGCAATTCAATGGGCGAGAAACTGTGCAACTCAAGAAGGTATTTTAGTGGGTATTTCAAGTGGAGCTGCATTGGCAGCCGCTGCTAAAATTGCAGAGCGTCCTGAAAATGCTGGTAAAACCATTGTTGTTATTCTGCCAGATAGTGGGGAACGTTATCTGTCTTCTGTGTTATTTGAAGGTTTATTTGACGAATAAAATTAACCGCATAAAAAAGCCCATCCATTGATGGGCTTTTGTTTAAGTTTTTTATAGAGCATTTTTTAAATTTTTTTGATGATGCTTAATAGATCGGGCATATTTTTTCGCTTTGTGACGGGTCCAGAAGCTTCGATCATATCCTGTTGGCCCAACATTATAATAAGCCGTGGCTTTGAACCAGCTATCTGCGGTTTGATAGTAATGATTTAAAATATAAGCACCACATTGGATATTTGTAGATTCATCATACAAATTACCAGCACAAGTTTGTTGCCAATAGCTTGGAATAATTTGAGTTAAACCAACAGCCCCAGTTGGAGAACGGGCATTACTATTGTAGTTCGACTCTTGTCTGATAACTGCCGCGAGTAAAAGTGGAGGAACATTATATTTGTCAGCACTTTGAATAATCATAGGAGATAATCGATTGGCTGTACTCGGCGGAACGGAATAAGCTTTTTGTAAGCCAGATGATAGTTTATTTGAACGCCAAGTAAATGAGCCACTATTAGGGCCTAAGCTTGTACATCCTGTCATGATGATCATTAAAAAAGTTATGAGAAATTTCAGACCAAGGATGTGTAATTGTGATGGTTCAAAACGATTTTGGGTTAAAGATGAGGTAAGCAAAATACAAAACCAATAATGAAGTTTCAAATAAAATGATGGTATTTAGCCGTACTTATCGGATCAATATTAGTTATGTTGCTTAGCACATCTAAAAAGTAAGAATTTTGTATAAGTGAAATGAAAAAACCCCGACATCCTGTCGAGGTTCCTTCGTATTCAGCTTTATGTAGCTAACTCCTGTCAACTACCGCTTCCTGCGTTCTTATTCTTCTTCAATGAGACATCCTGTCTCTCTATGATTCATATATTATGAAATAATACTAAAGCTGAATATCCGCAAATCACCGCAATTTTTGTACGTTTTAACTTACAGATCAACTTACTTAAATACAATGTCGACTAGTTTCTGGGCGATAGGAGCACAAATCAATACACTTGGAAAAGCCAGTATCCATGCAATAATCCAATCTGATACCCACAATGAAACGAAGTGATCATTTAGTCCTACTACTTTAAAAGTTGAAACACCTGAAACGATAAAAGACATCATTCCCGATAAAATTAAGAGGAATAAAAGTTTCTGTGCCTTCATGGTTTTATATTCCTTGATAAGCACTTAAGGTCAATGCAAAATTTTCTCCAAATTGTTGAGCAGTTTTAATATCTCCTTCATCAAACCTATTGGCATTACTACCATGTTCAGCGTGAGCCATTAAGCCTGACCATGAACCGAGACGGTTGGCTGCTTGAGTATAAGGAATACCTTGGTGTTGCTCAGGCATAATCGGGTTGCCGATCCATAACATGCCGTGTTGCATACAAAAGGTAAAAATTGAAATTAGTGTCGATTGTTTATCACCAGCGGGAAGAGAGGAAATGGTAAATCCAGCTGCAAGCTTTCCTTTAAAGCTTTGCTTTTTCCATAATGGACCCGTTGCATCCATGAGTTGTTTTAACTTGGAAGACACGCCACCTAAATATGTAGGAGATCCCCAAATTAAACCATCATATTTGATAAGAATTTCTGGAGTGTTGATAAGATCTTCGGCATTTAGTAAATCTACTTCAATATCTTGATGACTCAAAATGCCAGTTTGAATTTGCTGAGCGATAAATTGGGTATGCCCTTGGCGACTATAGTAAATAATGGCAACAGTTTTCATGGATAGTTTCCTTTTTATCTAAATTTGAAATAGTTTTGCAGTGAGATATAAACCACAGCCAAAAACGCTATGGTTCAGTAAACTTTTTAGACAGTTCAGAAAAGGATGCGGGGTTTTTGACGAAGCAAAACCACTACCCATGGCGGGTTGCATAATAAAAAAGGGAATGAGAACAGTGACTACACCAAATAGTAGTGCTGAGTAAAACTGAGGATGAATGAGCCAATCTGAGCCGACAATGAGAAGAAAGCTCACTGCAAAGATCAACCCAACACTATAATGAGCAATCCAGCCCAATAAATATTCACCCTTAATTTGAGGGCTTTGAGCGATAGATTGATGGATGAGTTTTCCTTGAACTATCCAACCTACCCAGCGTCCGAGAAAGGCAAAATTTAAGGTCGGTATCTTAAATATTTTTAGTATTAACAGCCATATATCCATAATGACTGTTGCACCAACACCAAGACATAAAGCTTGGAAGAATAATGTGGAGGTATTCATTTTTACACCTTGCTTTTATACGTATGAAACGTGATAAATTTATTGTGCAAGTTCAAGTTCACTTGAAGTCAAGAGGTGATTATGGATATTGGTGAAGTTGCTAAAAAGGCAAAAGTCACAACCGCTACACTACGTTTTTATGAAGAGAAGGGGCTAATTAAGTCGATTGGGCGGCAAGGTTTACGTCGGCAATATGGTAAGCAGGTGCTTGATCAACTGGCACTCATTGCTTTAGGCCGTGCTGCAGGTTTCTCTTTAAATGAGATCGCTACAATGTTTGGGCAAGATGGTAAGCCTGATCTTGATCGGCAAAAACTAAAAGATAAAGCTGAACAACTAGAGCAAATGGCAAAGCGATTACATTTTATTAGTCAAGGATTACAACATGCTGCTGTATGTCCTGCTGAAAATCATATGGAATGCCCAACTTTTCAGAAATTTTTAAAAGCAGCAATTGCTGGAGAATATCAGCCAACGAAACTTTAATTCTTTTGATGAAGTCATTTAGTTTGTGTTTGTATTGAACAGTTGAGTTTGTCATATTTTCGCCATAAAGATTTCATCTTTTTGAAGCAAAAACTTCATATAAGCTTGATTAAATTTGCTTAATTTTTTACCAAATGTATAAAATCATGAGCAAAAAAACTTTAGTCGCCTTATTATGCTGCGCCAGTTTAGGATTGTCGGCATGTAACGATGACAACGACCAAGAACAAACCTCACCTACAGAAAACGTTACCGAACCAACTTTAATTTCTTTTGCCAAATTGCCTGTAGAAACCTATGCTGCTGGCCCAGACTCTGGTGCATATGTAAAGGGTGCAAATGGAATTTATCCTCCATTTAAAGGCCAGCCTGTACAAGGTTTTTCGGCTGCATTAAAAAATGAAGATGGTAGCTATATGGCAATGGCCGATAATGGCTTTGGTACACAAGATAATTCAGCAGACTTTTTGCTTCGTATTTATAAATTAAAACCTGATTTCAAAACTAAAGCCAAAGGTACAGGGCAAGTTACTTTACAAAGCTTTATTCAATTGCGTGATCCAAACAAGTTAATTCCTTTTTATATCGTAAATGGTAACACGCCTGAGCGTTTATTAACGGGTGCTGATTTTGACCCAGAGTCAATGCAACGTACTAGCGATGGCACTTATTGGATTGGGGATGAGTTTGGACCTTATTTACTTCATTTTTCAGCCGATGGTGTGTTACTAGATGCACCTATCGCTTTACCAAATCCATTAAATCCGACCCAAGAATTACGTTCACCACAAAATCAGTTTAATAAAGCACAAATTAATTTTGTGGAGCCTTTGGTTCAGCAAAGTGGTGGTTTTGAAGGAATGGCAATTTCACCAGATGGGCAGTATCTTTACCCGCTTATAGAAAAGCCAATTAAATCAATTCGGGAAACGGAAAGACAGTTGCTGATTTCTCAATTCGACATTAAGAAAAAAGCGTATACAGGGAAATATTATTGGTTCCAATTAGACAGCAAGGCAACCAATATTGGTGACTTCCAACTCTTTAATGATAAAGAAGGCATTATTATTGAGCGTGATGCGACTCAGAATAATTTAGGCGGATATAAAAAATTAATCCGTATTAAATTGAATGAGTCAGGTCAGCTAGTAAGCCGTGAAGATTTAGTCGATTTAATTAAAATTGCTAACCCGAATATGTTGTATGGCACAGCTAGAGCAGGGGATATTGGTACGGGACAAGTTTTTGCTTTCCCGTTTGAAACCATTGAAGATGTGATTATTGAAAATGGTACAACGCTCACGGTACTAAATGACAATAACTTCCCTGGTTCAACAGGACGCAACGCAAAACTGGCTGATGATAACGAGATTATTCAAATTCGTTTACCAAAAGCTTTGTTCTAATACCTATAAATAAATTATGTTAAGACTACGGCGGATTTTATTCCGTCGTATTTATTCTGAGAATAAAAATATTGGACAAACTTTAATCAAATTAATTTCTATATTATTGTTTTCGTATGTTTTATAAACAAGGAAAATGAATGAAATTCATGTTAAAATGATCGGCTTTCATCTTTAGATGTCTCTCCTTCATCTGCTAGCCGAGATTCGCAAGCCATGTCTACCGCTTATACCATGCAAACTGCGCCAAAAGCGCTGTTTGATTACGACAAATATTGGGCGTCGTGTTTTGAACCAGCGCCATTTTTGCCGATGTCACGAGAAGAAATGGACCAACTCGGCTGGGATGCTTGTGACTTTATTTTAGTCTGTGGTGATGCTTATATTGACCACCCATCATTTGTATCGGGTGTGATTGGGCGTGTACTTGAAGCACAAGGTTTCCGTGTCGGAATTATTGCGCAGCCAGACTGGACCAATGTTGAAAGCTTCCGCGTTTTAGGTAAGCCAACAATTGCTTGGGGTGTAACTGCAGGTAATATGGATTCTATGATTAACCGTTATACGGCAGATCGTAAAATCCGTTCTGATGATGCATATTCTCCAAATAATGAACCAAATAAACGTCCTGATCGTGCTGCGACTGTATATTGCCAACGTTGTCGTGAAGCTTTCCCAGATGTACCAGTGTTATTAGGTGGTATTGAAGGTAGTTTACGCCGTATTGCACACTACGATTATTGGTCAGATAAAGTCCGTCGATCGATTTTAATGGACTCAAAAGCTGATTTACTCATGTATGGTAATGGTGAGCGTGCCATTATTGATGTGATGCATCGTTTGGCGAAAGGTGAAAAAATCCACGAGATTACAGATGTTCGTGGTACGGCATTTATTATTAATAAACATAACAAAGCATCAAAAGCAAAGTTTGTCGAAGTTGCGAGTAATGATGTAGATACGGTGGGGCGTGTTGACCCAATTATTAATCCATATGTCATGACAGAAGATATTGATGGCTGTGAGGTTGAAAAAGAAAAGGGTAACTCTTTAGCTCAGTATCAAAATTTCCAAAAAGAGATTGTTGCAAACCCGATTGTGCGTGAAGGCGACAAACTCGATGACGATACTCAAATCGTTCAATTAAAGCCAGCACCGTCAAAAGCAATTAAACACAAATTACCACCACGAGAGTTGGCAGTAATTCGCTTGCCTTCTTTTGAAGAAGTGGCTAATGATCAAGTGCTTTATGCACATGCAAACCGTATTTTGCACCTTGAAACGAATCCGGGTAATGCTCGTGCGTTGGTTCAACGTCATGGTGAGCGTGATGTGTGGATTAACCCACCTCCAATTCCTCTAACTACTGAGGAAATGGATTATGTGTTTGATTTACCTTATGCACGTTTGCCACATCCTACTTATGGTGATGCGCGTTTCCCTGCATTTGATATGATCAAATTCTCAGTCAACATTATGCGTGGCTGTTTTGGTGGTTGTACATTCTGTTCAATTACAGAACATGAAGGACGTATTATTCAAAACCGTTCGGAAGATTCGATCTTACGTGAGATTGAAAAAATTCGTGATACGGCACCAAATTTCACAGGCATTATTTCTGACTTAGGTGGTCCAACGGCAAACATGTATCGTTTGCATTGTAAGGACCCAGAAATTGAAAAGAACTGTCGTAAACCTTCTTGTGTTTATCCGGGCGTTTGTCAAAACTTACATACCGATCACGCGCCGTTAGTGCAGCTTTACCGTAAAGCACGTGCAATTAAAGGTGTGAAGAAGATTCTGATTGGTTCAGGTTTACGTTATGACCTTGCTGTACTCAACCCTGAATATGTCAAAGAGCTGGTGCAACACCACGTGGGTGGTTATTTAAAAATTGCGCCTGAACATACCGAGCAAGGCCCGTTATCTAAGATGATGAAACCGGGTATTGGTACGTATGATCGTTTCAAACAAATGTTTGATCGTTTCAGTAAAGAAGCAGGAAAAGAGCAGTATCTAATTCCTTACTTTATTGCTGCGCATCCGGGTACTTCAGATTATGACATGATGCACCTTGCTATTTGGTTGAAAAAGAATGGTTTCCGTGCCGATCAGGTACAGACGTTCTATCCATCACCAATGGCAACTGCAACCACCATGTATTATTCAGGCAAAAACCCGCTTGCTAAAGTCGCTCGTTATACTGAAAAAGTTGATATTGTAAAAGGTGAGAAACGCCGTCGTCTGCATAAAGCATTCTTGCGTTACCATGATCCAAACAACTGGCCATTACTTCGTGAAGCCTTAAAAGAAATGGGCCGTGCCGATTTGATTGGTAATTCAAAGCAGCATTTAATTCCGACTTATCAGCCAAAAGGTACTGAAGGGGAATATAAATCTGCCCGTAAGAAAAACTCGTCTACAGCAGGGGATTCGGTTAAACGAAATAACCAGCAAACGAGTAGTCATTCAAATCAGAAGCGTCCACAAAAAGGTCAGGTACTAACGCAACATACAGGTTTGCCTCCTCGTGAAACAGGTGAGAAGAGACCGTTTGGTGGGAAAAGTAAAGCAAAGTCAAAAGCACGTGGATAATGATAAAAAAGGCTCTTAAACAGAGCCTTTTTTGTTTTTCATGAGGTTATTTAAATCGTATAGTGAGATTTTTGCAGATTTAAAGTACAAAAAACGTAACGAATAATGATAAATATCCAAAATCTGACGAGCTGCACTTGATTGTTGTTGACTCTATGATTATAAATAATGTTGAGGGTGGCTAAATTTAAGCCAAGCTTGATAACTACAAGTGAAATTACTAAGTGAACCTTTTAAAAAACGGCTGTGTCGTTATCAATTAAAACAAAGCGTGATCTAGCAAAATCATTATAAAAAACTTAAAGGATTAGACCCATGTACTATTTAATTACGATCTTACTACTCTTTTTGACTGTCATTATGGCGGTGAAAAGCCTCTCAAGAAAACACCAACAAGACAGTGCTTTAAAGCGCCGTGCTGTATTAAGTAGTCATGAGCAAATGACCCTTACTCGTTTACAAACAGTATTTCCCAAATTTACCGTATTAGCTCATGTCTCATTTGATGCTTTATTAACAACTAAATATGCTCACACCCGTCGAAAATATCAAAATATGACGGCTGACTTTGTGGTACTTGATCAAAATTACCAAGTTTTTGTGGTGGTTATGCTTGAAGAAAATGGTTTACGTCGTGCACATCAGCAGTATGAACGCCGTTTATTACAACTTGCTGGTTACCGTGTACTACGCTACAGCAGTGTGCCTGATTATAATGATTTAAAAAGGGATTTATTGACCCCTGAATCAGAGATGGCAACTTTACATGCCACGCCGCAGTTAGAGCGAATCTCAAATGCTTTTGTAAAATCTTAATAAGTAGACATTATAAAATTTTGATTTTAGGGTTTATTAAAGACGATTTGAATAAAATACTGATATTAGAATTTTTTGAACTAAAAAAATGAGCAATATTACTGTAAATATTGCTCATTTTTTTATTGATTAAAACCAATAAGAACTAGGGAAGTACCGCAACGACAGTCATTTCTACTAGTACGTCAGGTGCGTAAAGTTTAGACTCTACACAAGTACGAGCAGGTGGATTTTCTTTGCTAATCCATGCATCCCATACAGCATTCATGGCTACATAGTCTGTTTCAATATCTTTTAGAAAAATCATGACTGAAAGAATATGACTTTTGTCAGTACCAGCTTCAGCAAGTAAGCGATCAATATTGTCTAAAGTTTGTTGAGTCTGTGCCGTAATGTCTACACTGGTGTCATCAGCGAGTTGGCCTGCTAAATGGACTAAATTACCTGAAATCGCAACTTCGCAGTAGCGTGAAGTCACGTGTAAACGTTTTACCGTCATAAAAATGCTCTAAAGTGTATTTATTGAATAGCTTTGATTTTATGAATAGATGCAGGGTTGGTGCAAGCAAGTACAAAGGAATTTAAGTAGATTATTGTGATGAAAAAAATCTAAGCCATGTATCAGAAGAGCCCTGTAATATTCGGATTTGGTCGTCACGCCAATCACAGGACGATATGCCTAAAGTAAAGGTTGCTTTGGCATGTTGCAAATACATGGGTAATGAATATGCGCTAATTAGATTACTGTAATTTTTGATCAAAAGGTAACTGTTTTTGTCTAAAACTTGTTCTTTTGAATAAAAAAACATCAATTATAATAATGAAAGTTGGAAGTCGTCAGCTTTGGTCTGTAACTGATAAACACCAATTCCAATAAGACGAAATTGGAAGTTTTCGGGAATGTGCATTTCATTTAAAAGTAAGAATAAAACTTGAATCAAATCTTGTTGAGAATGGATTGGAGTTTTAAAACTTTTACTGTGTTGTAAAGTCTGAAAATTTTTAAGTTTGAGTTTAATATTTACACCACGCGCATGGAGTTGTTTTTTCTCTAAACTTTGCCAAACTTTTTCAGCTAAGCCATGCCAATAAGGTTGGCACTGAGTTAGGGTTAAATCACTATCAAATGTGGTTTCTTTCGAAATTTGCTGACGAGCACGTTCAGCTTGAACAGGGCGGTTATCAATACCTTGGGCGTATAAATAAAGCTGTTGCCCATATTTCCCAAAGTGATGAACTAAAACCGCTTCTTCAATTTTTTGCAAGTCACCTAGTGTGTGCAATTCAAGCTGTTGGAGTTTTTCTTGGGTAACTTTGCCCACGCCAGGAATCTTTTTTAGTGGAAGGTCTTGAATAAAAGTAGCGACTTGAGATGGTTTTATTACACATAAACCATTCGGTTTATTCCAGTCAGACGCGACTTTTGCCAAAAATTTATTAGGTGCTACACCAGCCGAGGCGGTCAGTCCTGTTAGTCTAAAAATATCTTCCCGAATATGCATAGCCACTTCGGTTGCACTCGCGATTTGCTTTAAATTCTCAGTGACATCTAAATATGCTTCATCAAGCGATAAAGGTTCAATGAGAAGAGTATATTGCTGAAAGATTGAATGGATTTGAGCCGAGACTGTACGATATTTTTCAAAATTAGGTTCGATAATAACAACTTGAGGGCATAGTTTTCTTGCTTGGCTCATAGACATGGCAGAGCGTAAACCGAACTCACGGGCAGGATAAGAAGCTGCCGCAATTACAGCGCGCGGATGATGCGAAGAGATAACGACAGGAAGATGCTTTAGATCAGGACGCTCTCGCAATTCGACCGATGCATAAAAGGCATCCATATCGATATGAATGATTTTGCGCATATTATTGTGCTTTCACGATGCCTTGTTGCTGTAAAAATTGATGCCACTCTTTGACTGAACCCTCATAAACATTTAAGTCTACTGGCTTTGTCATGCCTTCAATTTTACCTTGATTACTATGCTGCCAAAAGAGCCATTTTCTTTTGTCTTTCAGTTCAGGTTTTCCTTCATAATCTCTAACCCAAAGCGGGGTATTAGGGAAATTTCCTATTAACACAATATGGTAAAAAGTTTTGGAGATATAAAAGATTGGCTGTTTGCCATAATGTTGTTTTAAGCGGTCATGCATAATGCCTATTTCTTTAAGTAATTGTTCTTTGGTGTGTGCATTAATACAGTTGCTGTCATATTCGAGATCGATAACAGGTGGAAGCGCATCGATTTTTTTTGGAACAGTTGCAATAAAATTTTCAGCTTGTGTTTTACCATCACGACATAGACGATAAAAATGATAAGCCCCTACATGAAATCCATGTTCGCGTGCTTTTAACCAGTTTTCTTGAAATTTTGGATCTTTATAATCACCGCCTTCAGTCGCTTTTAAATAGACGAACTGGAATTTTTGGGGTGATATTTTTTTCCAGTTAATCTCTTCTTGATGATGAGAAATATCAAAGCCTTGAACTGGATAATCTTGAGCAATTGCTTTTTGTTGATAGAACAGACCGAAGTAAGTGAGAACCCCCATGACACAAGCTAAAACAATACCGATTACGGTGTTGTAGCGTGGTGCAGAAAAGGTTTTTGCCAGCTTGGTCATGCAAAACTCAGTATCAAGATTAAGCTCACATGATAGCGTGATTTACGAGCGAGAAACCATGCTAAAAATGCAACTGCTTACACAGGTGTATTTTTTGGAATTTGCCAAAAGATAAGCGCAGTAATGACGTTAATACAGCCTAAACAGACCAGAGTGACATGAAACGCTGTTGTGACATGGGCTGTACCATAGTAATTGGTAAATACATTAATGAGTGTACCTGCCAATGCAACACCGATACTCATAGACAGCATCATAATCATTGATAGGAAACTATTCCCACTACTCGCATCTTGTTGAGGCAAGTCTTTTAAAGTCAGCGTATTCATTCCAACAAACTGTAATGAGTTTAATGTACCAAACAAGAAAAAGTGTAGGGCCCTAAACCAAGTAGGCGTGTCGACAGTCATAATCGCAAAAGACGCAATACATAGACCCACTAATGTGGTGTTAATTAACAAAAAACGGCGATATCCCATTTTTTGAATAATAGGTCTAACAATTGGCTTAGAAAAAAGTGAACCTAGTACTAATGGAATCATCATTAAACCCGCAATAAATGGTTCAAATCCAAAAGCCACTTGCAACATGAGTGGTATGACGAAAGGTAAAGCGTTACCACCAAAGCGAGCGAAGAAATTACCTAAAATCCCAATTGCGAAAATTTTATTTTTAAATAATCGGCTACGGAATAATGCATTTTGATGAGTATGGGAATGATAGGCATACCAAAGCGTTGCAATTACGCCGACTATTAATAAAGAAATACTGAACCATTTGGAATATTCAGGAGAGGCAAGATGTTCAATACCTAAAGACCAGCCAATCATTGCAATCACCAAGAGTACAAACCCCATAAGATCAAAGGTTTTAACTGTAGGTTCTTTTACATTTGGCATGACCTTTAATGTCATTAATATACCGAGTACACCCATAGGAATATTAATAAGAAAAATCCAGTGCCAAGTTGCCACTTCAACTAACCAGCCCCCTAATGTTGGGCCTGCGAGAGGGCCAAGTAAACCTGCCAGACTCATGAGGCTCATAGCAGCTAGGAATTGAGTTCGGGGAATAATTTTTAAAAGTGATAAACGGCCAACGGGGAGTAATAGTGCTCCTCCCACACCCTGAATGACACGGAAAAATAAAAGTTCATTCAGATTTTGAGACAGCCCACACCCCAAAGAAGCTAAAGTAAAAATAATAATTGCTGATAAAAATGTATTTCTAACGCCAAACCGATCGGCTAACCATCCACTTAAAGGAATGCAGGCAGCAACCGACAAAACATAAGCCACCACGACGCTATGCATACGTAATGGGTCTTCATTTAAATGGTGTGCCATTGCAGGAATAGCAGTATTTACAATTGTGGTATCTAATGCCTGCATAAAAAAGCCAATAGACACCAAAAGTACGAGTAAGCGATATTCAGGTTGCAAGGCTTGGTGAGTCGGCGTGGCATTCATAACATTTGAAAGTTAACGTTTTGGTCTAGTTTAAAACAAATTGAAAGTAAAAAAAGTAAGACAATGTTGAGTACCCCTTTACTAAATCTAATTGCTCTTGCAGGCAACGGTGAAAATAGTAAAAACAAAAAAAGCGGAAGAACCGCTTTTTTATTGAGATAGGAGAGTTTACACAACAAATCTTTTTGGCATTTTTAAGTTTCGGATGACGTTGTAAATTTGATCGATTTCTTCACATACAATTAATTTTGCTCGGTGTTGAAGGGGAAGAAAACCTTCTTGAACCGCATGATCTAGCTGGGCAATTAATGGATTATAAAAACCATTTACGTTATATAAAATCATGGGTTTTTGGTGCTGATTGAGTTGGCCCCAAGTCGCAATTTCCAAAATTTCTTCGAATGTTCCTAAACCACCAGGTAATGCAATAAATGCAGTTGCACGCTCTGCCATCATGGCCTTACGCTCATGCATGGTTTCGACCACATGCAATTCGGTTAGTCCTGCATGTGCGACTTCATAATCAAGCATAAATTCAGGAATGACTCCTACAGCTTCTCCACCATGTGCAAGCACACTTTCTGCAACTTGGCCCATTAAACCAATGCTGGCACCGCCGTAGACTAAACCAAAACCTTGTTCAGCTATTCCGCTGGCTAATTCAATTGCCTTTTCTCGATAAATCGGCTTATTTCCTGCTCGTGAGCCACAATATAATGCAATAAGAGGTTGTGTTGTTTTTACAGATGTTATTGGTGAATCGTTTACTGCCATTGTTAATACGCTATTCATTGCTTTATTTTCACCTTATCACGTTCATATTTCTTGTCTACACTAAGCAAAAAATATGACAACTTTATAAGCAGTTTTATAGGAAAGACCCATGTTTTGTATGGGTTTGGTGAATACATATAATGATCAAATAAAAATGATGAATTTATGTTAAATCTTGCCTATACTGAAAATTCGTTTAACAACATATGAACAAATATGGGTAGTGGTTGTAGTCGCTCCGTTTTAATTTCTTGTCCTAAAAAAACATTATTCCCCCTTTGTCTAGGTACGCTTGTTGCGTTGCCCAATAAAGATAAAATCCACCCAGCACAGGAGCAGGATCAATGATCTTTGAATGGATGTCTGATCCGTCTGCTTGGGTAGGCTTAGCTACATTAATTGTTCTTGAAATCGTACTAGGGATCGATAACCTCGTTTTCATCGCTATTTTGGCCGAAAAACTGCCGCCAGAGCAGCGAGCTAAAGCACGTATAATTGGTTTAATACTCGCCTTAGGAATGCGGCTAATACTTTTAGCTTCGATTGCTTGGGTCGTGACACTCACCCAACCGCTTTTCCATATTTTTGATCATCCATTCTCTGGTCGTGATTTGATTTTATTATTCGGTGGTGTGTTCTTGCTTTTTAAAGGCACCATGGAATTGCATGAGCGAATGGAAGGTAAACAGCTTCATAAAGAAGATAATCCAGTCCATGCCGCGTTCTGGATGGTTATTGTCCAGATTGTTGTGCTTGATGCCGTATTCTCATTAGACAGCGTAATTACTGCGGTGGGTATGGTCAAAGAGCTGTCAGTGATGATGGTTGCTGTTGTGATTGCTGTGGGTATCATGTTGTGGGCTTCGAGACCACTCATGGACTTTGTAAATAAGCACCCAACAGTCGTTATTCTGTGTCTTGGCTTCTTAATGATGATTGGTTTCTCTTTGGTGGTGGAAGGTTTTGGTTTCCATATTCCGAAGGGTTACTTATATGCTGCGATTGGTTTCTCGATTTTAGTCGAAATGATCAACCAAACCATGCGCCGCAATCAAGAAAAGCTAGTCACTACTACAGATTTACGTTATCGCACAGCATCTGCAGTTTTACGCATGTTAGGCAGTAAAAATAGCAGTTCTACTTCCGATGCTCAAACGGCTGATAACGAAGATGTATTAGCTACACAAGCTTTTGCCGATGAAGTTTTTGACGAAGAAAACGGTGTTTACCACAGTGTGCTTGTACAAGGTGTACTTGGGTTATCTGAACGTCCAGTAAAGTCGGTGATGACTCCACGACCTGAACTTGAATGGATTGATTTAGACGATGAACCGGAAGTTTTAAAAGAACGTTTAATGTCGATGACACATTCACGTTTAATTGTTGCTCGTGGTGAACTTGATAATATTGAAGGTATCGCGCTTACGCATAAAGTTTTAAATAACTTTATTGAAACGGGTGTTGTCGATTTCCAAAAGCACTTACGTGAACCAGTTATTGTGCATGAAAATGCTCAAGTGCTTATGGTGATGGAACAGTTACGTCAGGCTCCTTTACAAATGGCCATTGTTCTAAATGAATATGGTTCAATCGAAGGTATTGCGACACCAATTGATATTTTAGAAGCTATTGCAGGTGAGTTCCCTGATGAAGACGAACTAGATGCAGCAGCTGAAAGCTTAGAAGATGGTTCTTTAATACTTGAAGGTTCAACCGACATTCGCCACGTATCACTTTTGCTTGGTCGTGACTTGGTAGATGAAAGTGAACAATATTCTACTTTATCGGGTTATTTGTTATTCCATTTAGGTCGTTTACCTGAAAATGGTGAAACTGTTGAAGCGGATGGTTATCGCTTTGAAGTTGTAACTATGGAAGGCCACAAGATCGAGAAAGTTCATATTGTTTCTATCGAACAAGATGAATCAAAAGATTAATTTTTAATACAATTAAAGAGTTATTTTGCCATACAGCCTCATAAGGTGATTTAGACTCGATTAAGTTTGATTAGGCAAACCTCCTTACTTTTCAAAGATGAAAAGTAACAAAAATCTTTGTTGGTCAGAGGGTACATCCGTGTAACCCCTGACCAACAGGCGACATCCATGTCGCCGTCCATCTAGCCAAAATTTGGTAAATCTTTTTTCTGAGAAACTTAATGACAGAACAAATTTGTCCATGTGGAAAGGGCAGTTATGCAGAATGTTGTGAGCCTTTACATTTAGGTACAGCAAAAGCCCTGACTGCGGGGCAGCTTATGCGTTCCCGTTATAGTGCTTTTGCATTACAACAAATTGATTATATTGTTCAAACCACAGCACTAGGACAGCAATCTGCTCTTGATAAAGAAGCTATTGCAGATTGGAGTAAACAAAATCAATGGTTGAGTTTGGAAGTCATCCAAGCCAAAGAAAAGTTGGATAAGACTCATGCACAGGTGGAGTTCAAAGCTCATTATCATGATGGAAAAAGTGCTCAAATCCACCATGAAGTTTCACATTTTGTGTATCACCAGCAGCAATGGTTTTTCCTTGATCCAACGGCCGATATGCAGGTCACTATGAAACAGCCTTGTATCTGCGGTTCAGGAAAAAAATTTAAACAATGCTGTGCACAATTCCTATAAGTTTATCTTAAAATACGCCCACCGTTTGGCCTGAAGGAAAGGGCAATGTTACTCACCGTTATTTATATTATTGCGATTACTGCCGAAGCCATGACTGGAGCATTGTCTGCTGGGCGTCGGAGTATGGACTGGTTCGGTGTCGTACTGATTGCCTGTGTAACGGCCTTAGGTGGTGGTTCTGTACGTGATGTACTACTTGGGCACTATCCTTTAACGTGGGTGAAGCATCCTGAATATTTAGTTTTAACGTGTTGCGCTGCCTTTGTTACCATCATTATTGCTAAATGGATGCGCCATTTACATAACATTTTCTTGGTACTTGATGCTTTAGGTTTGATTGGCTTTACCATTATTGGTTGTCAGATTGCCTTACAAATGGGGCATGGCTTTGTCGTTTCAGCCGTAGCAGGTGTTTTGACTGGAGTTTCGGGTGGTATTTTACGTGATATTTTATGTAACGATGTGCCATTTGTTTTCCGCCGTGAACTTTACGCGAGTATTTCTTTTGTGGCAGTGATCTGTTATTGGGTCTGTCAGGATATAGGTTTAAGTCTAGAACTTACTGTTATTTCAACCTTGGTATTTGGTTTTACGCTTCGTTTAATTGCTATTTATTTTGGCTTGGAAATGCCTAAATTTATTTATAAAGATGATGACGCAGAGTCGGCTTCTTCTACCGACGAACATTAATCATTCAGAACTTGATGTGGGCATGATATAACAATTCTATATATATGGTCTTGCTCACTTAATCTTTCCAGTAGAGTTAATCCTATGGATCTGGTTTCACGTATACAAAATCTTCCAATTGGCAAATTTCACTACACGCTTTTATGGGTAGTAGGGCTGGGATGGATGTTTGATGCGATGGATACCGGCATTATTGCTTTTATTATGACAACCCTTGTTAAAGACTGGTCATTAACACCAGCTGAAAGCGGTTGGATTGTCAGTATTGGCTTTGTAGGCATGGCTATCGGGGCAGTTTGTTCTGGTGCCTTGGCAGATCGTTTTGGCCGTAAAACGGTATTTGCGATCACGATGGCCATTTATAGTATTGCTACAGCTTTATGTGCTTTTGCCCCCGATCTAAAGTGGCTATTAATTTTTCGGTTTATTGTTGGTCTTGGACTAGGTGGTCAGTTACCTGTAGCAGTCACACTGGTCAGTGAATATGTTCCAGCTCATGTTCGTGGCCGATTTATTGTTCTGCTTGAAAGCTTTTGGGGACTAGGGTGGCTGGTTGCAGCGCTCATTTCTTATTTTATTATTCCTAAATTTGGCTGGCATATTGCCTTTCTTATGGGCGGCCTACCACTTCTTTATATTTTAGTGATTTGGAAAAAAGTCCCTGAGTCGATACCTTACCTGATTAACCGTGGTCGTATTGAAGAGGCGCATGCACTGGTACAAAAACTAGAAGCCGAAGCATGCGTGCAAATTGTTCATCATATTGAAGTCGTGCCTGTGGCGATGCGACAAAAAGTTTCATTTAAACAGCTCTGGAGTGGTCAATTTGCTCGTAGAAGTTTAATGCTCTGGCTCATCTGGTTTGGAATTGTGTATTCCTATTATGGGATCTTTACTTGGTTACCAAGTTTATTGGTAAAACAAGGCTACGATGTTGTTAAGTCATTTGAATATGTATTGCTTATGATTTTGGCGCAACTACCTGGCTACTTAGCGGCTGCTTGGTTTGTTGAACGTTTAGGTCGAAAAATTACGCTCGCGGCATTTATCGGTTTTTGTGCCTTATCTGCATATTTCTTTGGACAAGCCGACAGCGTAAATAGCATTATGTTTTGGGGTTGTCTCATGTCATTCTTTAATTTGGGTGCATGGGGAGTGTTATATACCTATACACCAGAACAATATCCGGCCAATATCCGTGCCTTTGGTTCGGGTTGGGCATCGGCAATGGGGCGTATTGGTGGCATTGTCGCGCCAATCGTCGTGACTCATATGATGGTCGCTACAAACGGGTTTAATCACGTTTTTATGATGTTTACTCTTGTTTTACTTGCTGTAGCCTTGGTTATTTTGATATTAGGTGAAGAGACTCAAGGTAAAAGACTAGAGTCGATCGGGCTATAGTTTTGCCTAACTTTATAGCAAGTAACTAAAAATATAGAGAGATAAGACATAATTTGACGCTCAGGTGACAGAGTCCCTCTTGTGTCTGTAACATAGCCCACTTAGCATAATACACACTTAAAATAACGACTGATTTGGAAGATAAGCTGACTATGACCAGCCTTGCGCATCATGCGACAGAAAACCGCTCTGTAGCCGAATTTACTGAACAGGCTTACTTGAATTATGCCATGTACGTCATTATGGACCGTGCATTGCCGCATATCAGTGATGGCTTAAAGCCTGTACAGCGCCGTATTGTCTATGCGATGAGCGAACTAGGCTTAAAAAATAGTGGTAAGCCTAAAAAATCAGCGCGTACAGTGGGTGATGTACTTGGTAAATACCATCCACATGGTGACTCGGCTTGTTATGAAGCCATGGTATTAATGGCTCAGCCTTTTAGTTATCGTTATCCCTTAATCGAAGGTCAAGGTAACTGGGGAGCACCAGATGATCCTAAGTCATTTGCTGCAATGCGTTATACAGAAGCCAAACTTTCGGCTTACAGTGAGTTGTTATTAAATGAGTTAGGTCAGGGCACAACTGAATGGCAAGATAACTTTGATGGTTCATTAAAAGAACCCATTACGTTGCCAGCGCGTATTCCTAATATTCTACTCAATGGTACAACTGGTATTGCTGTAGGTATGGCAACCGATATTCCACCGCATAATTTACGTGAAGTGATTAAAGGAACGATTGCCTTAATTCGTAACCCACAAACTTCAGATGAAAAATTAGCTGAATATATTCCAGCTCCAGACTTACCAACCAAAGCTGAAATTATTACTCCGCCAGAAGAGTTGCTTAAAATCCAGACAACTGGTCGTGGTAGTTATCGCATGCGTGCGGTTTATACCGTTGAAAAGCATGAAATCGTGATTACCGAGTTACCGTATCAAGTATCTGGCTCTAAAGTGATTACTCAAATTGCCGACCAGATGCAGGCTAAAAAGCTACCATTGGTGGTAGATATACGTGATGAGTCTGATCATGAGAACCCAACACGACTCGTGATTGTGCTGCGTTCTAACCGTATTGATGCGGAAGCAGTGATGAGCCACTTATTTGCGACCACTGATTTAGAGTCAAGCTATCGTGTCAATTTGAACATGATTGGTGAAGATGGTCGTCCTCAAGTTAAATCGATTCGCCGTATCTTGCTTGAATGGATCGAAATTCGTAAGAAAACGGTAACTCGCCGTTTGCAATATCATTTAAATCGTATTGAAAAGCGCCTGCATATTTTGGCAGGTTTATTAATTGCTTATCTTGATATTGATACTGTTATTCGTATTATTCGTGAAGAAGATCAGCCTAAGCCAGTATTGATGGAACATTTCAATATTGATGAAATACAAGCAGAAGCGATTTTAGAGCTGAAATTACGCCATTTGGCAAAGCTTGAAGAGATGGAAATCCGTCACGAACAAGATGAGCTTGCTGAAAAAGCTGCCATTATTCGTGAACAATTGGAAAATCCTGAATCTTTGAAAAATCTGATTATTGGCGAACTAAAAGAAGACGCGAAAAAGTTTGGTGACGAACGCCGTTCTCCAATTGTTGCACGTGCTGAAGCTGTTCAAATTAAAGAACAAGATTTAATGCCAGCTGAAGCGGTAACAGTCGTTTTATCGGAAGCGGGTTGGGTTCGTGCAGCAAAAGGCGCAGATGTTGATGCTGAAAACCTAAACTACCGTGCAGGGGATCAATATTTAAGCCATGCAGTAGGTAAAACCAATCAACGAGTTTACTTCCTTGATGAAACAGGGCGTAGTTATGCCTTACCAATTAGTAGTTTACCTTCAGCCAGAGGCTTAGGTGATCCATTAAGTTCGAAACTATCTCCAGCAAGTGGGGTAGCGTTTATTCAGGCTTATTTAGATGATGATGAATCTGAACTAATTGCTGCAAGTTCAGCGGGTTATGGTTTTAAAACTCAAGTTAAACAGTTAGATACAAATGCCAAAGCTGGCAAGACATTCTTAACAGTGCCTGATAAGGCAAAAGCTTTACCGCTTATCTCTGCACAAAACATGACACATTTGGCTGTGCTCAGCTCAGCAGGGCGTTTGTTAATTTTAGATTTGGCAGAATTACCAAATTTAAATAAAGGTAAAGGTAATAAGTTGATACAACTTGAAGCGAAAGAGCAGATTTTATCCATGACAACCTTGAACCTAGATGAAATAATTCAGGTGGTTGCAGGTCAACAACATCTGAAATTAAAAGGTGATGATCTACAAAAATACATGGGTAAACGTGCTTCGAAAGGTCAGCTCTTACCACGTGGATATCAAAAAGCAAATAAACTGTTGATTCAGAGATAAAGCTAGCGTCTGGCAACATAAATACGCTATATATGGCAACAAGTTCAAGCAATGAACTGAACTTGTTGGTATTGAATAATGATTAAAAGGGCAGCAATTTGGAGTACGTAATTTGTACTCCATGCAAAAAATTTGACAGGGACAAATTGTCAAAACTTCTGTCTCATAATCTTGTTCGAAAGTGTCATGAATGTGCCAATAAGTTTTAAATATGTTCTGGCACCAAGAAGCTAAAGAATAGCTGGGGCATTGAATAACAGTTATTACTAAGGATTACGAATCGGAGATAATGGCATTATGGAAAAGATTTGGTTTGCAGAATACCAAAAGACAGGGATACCAGAAACAGTAGCATTGCCTGCAGAAAATACCTCAATTGTTGATATTTTTGAGCGTAATTTCCAGAAATTTGGTTCTCGTGATGCCTTTATCTTTATGGATAAAGCCATGTCATTTAACGAGTTGGAGCTTGCAAGCCGTAAATTCGCGACCTATTTGCAAAATTTGGGGTTAGCAAAAGGAACTCGCGTGGCAGTAATGATGCCAAACGTATTGCAGTATCCTGTAGTGGCTTTGGCGGTTTTCCGTGCTGGTTTAATTTTAGTGAATGTTAACCCGCTATATACTGCACGTGAACTTGAGCATCAGTTAAATGACTCAGGTGCTGAAGTTCTTGTCATTATTGAGAACTTTGCAAGCGTTTACCAAAGTATTCTAGGTAAAACTCCAGTCAAGCATGTTGTAGTTGCTTCTGTTGGAGACATGTTGGGTACACTTAAGGGTACTTTAGTCAATTTTGTTTTGCGTAAAGTGCGTAAACAAATTCCAGCTTGGAACATTCCGGGCCATGTTAAATTTAATAGCGCATTAAATAAAGAAAATCCAAGCAATTACAAACGTCCGAATTTAACTTTAAGCGATACAGCCGTGCTTCAATATACGGGTGGTACAACGGGCGTTTCAAAGGGTGCTGAGCTGACTCACCGTAATTTGGTTGCTAACCTTTTACAGTGTGATGGTATTTTCCAAAGTAAATTTGGTGCAAATGATGGGGCGAAAGGCGACCGTATTGTTTGTGCATTACCGCTTTATCATATTTTTGCATTCATGGTTTGTGCGATGTACGGTATGTACAAAGGACAGGCAAATATCTTAATTCCAAACCCTCGTGATTTACCTGCCGTAATTAATGAGTTGCGCAAATATCAACCATCATTTTTCCCAGCAGTAAATACATTATTTAATGCTTTAGTCAATAATGAAGAGTTTAAGCAACTCGACCATAGCAACTTAAAAATGGCGATGGGCGGTGGTATGGCAGTTTTACCTTCTACAGCAGAAGCTTGGAAGAAAATTACGGGTACAACCATTATCGAAGGTTATGGTTTATCAGAAACTTCGCCAGTAGCAACTGCGAATCCACCGACATCGACTGAATTTAGCGGTACGATTGGTATTCCATTACCATTAACCGATGTTGCAATTTTGGATGATGATGGAAAAGAAGTACCTTTAGGTGAACAAGGTGAAATCTCAATCCGTGGTCCTCAGGTCATGAAAGGATATTGGAACCGTCCAGATGAGACCGCTAAAGTGATGACAGCCGATGGCTTCTTCCGTACTGGTGATATTGGTATTATGGACAGCCGCGGATATACAAAAATTGTAGACCGTAAAAAAGATATGATTTTGGTTTCTGGCTTTAACGTTTATCCGAGTGAAATTGAAGAAGTTATTGCTAAACATCCAAAAGTATTGGAAGTTGCAGCAATTGGTGTTCCAGATGAAAAATCAGGTGAAGTGCCAAAACTCTTTATTGTGAAAAAAGATCCAAGTTTAACAACTGAAGAAATTTTGAACTTTGCTAAAGAAAACTTAACAGGCTACAAACGCCCTCGTTATGTTGAGTTTATGGATGAATTACCAAAATCAAATGTAGGTAAAATTTTACGTAAAGATCTACGTAAGCCTGCATAATTCTTGAATAATAAAAAAGCGCCATAGGGCGCTTTTTTATTATTAACGGTTTTTCATAAACCAGCGGTCTACATAAGGGCGACCGATTCCAACCATACCTACAAAAACAAGCATAGTGCCTAGTTGTAAACGCAGGTGAGTTAAATCAAGCTGACCATAACTCAGGTAATTATCTGCGAGGCAATATAAGCTAATTACAATCAGCCAATGCCATAAGGTAAGCCTTTTAATACCTACAGCAATAAAGGCAATCGTTAAAATCACAAAGGTACCTAGTGTCGATTGCCAATTTAAATTTGCACAAATTACACTCAGTAAAAAAGCGACGATAGGTAATACAATTTTAAATATGAAGTCTACCTGAAGCTGATTCTTCTTTTGCTTTTCTAAGACATCAAACAATTCTTTTTGATCAGGTTGTTGCATACATAGCCCTATAAATCAGTGATGACATGCGATTGCATAAAATTTCAGGTAAAAACGATCAGTTATGATAGCATGATCAACAGTATTTTCAGTGATGGATGGCACTATGCACGGCATCAGCAGCATTATCTATATTATTTTAGTGGCATGTTTGCTGCCATACGCATTTACCGTAATTGCAAAATTTAAAGGCGGTTTTCAACCCGTCGATAATCAGAACCCAAGAGATTTTCTTGCTAATACAAAGGGTATCGCTGCTCGGGCAAATGCAGTACAACAAAACAGTTTTGAAAGTTTACCTTTATTTTTAACAGCTATTTTGATGGCTGAATATATGGTGGTGCCTGAATACTTTATTTTGAGATTGGGTTGGGCATATATTATTTTACGTATCATTTATGGCATCTGTTATTTATGTAATTGGGCAACTTTACGTTCGATTGTCTGGTTTTTATCATTATTATGTCCAATATTTTTGTTGATCGTGACAATTAAGCTGACTTGAGTGTCATTCTGTCACCATTCATATCAACTTTCACGTGTGCGCATTGTATAATCGGCATCATTTTGATGATATCCACGTTATAATCGAGTGGATTTTACATCTGACTTCATAACGAAAGAGTATTGATATGAGTTACAGCAATATCCCAGCAGGTAAAGATGCCCCAAATGACATCTATGTCATCATTGAAATTCCTGCAAATGCAGCGCCAATTAAATATGAAATTGACAAAGATTCTGATGCATTGTTTGTAGACCGTTTCATGGGTACAGCAATGTTCTATCCAGCAAACTATGGTTATGTACCAAATACTTTGTCTGAAGATGGTGATCCATTAGACGTACTTGTTGTAACTCCACATCCTGTTGCTGCTGGTTCTGTAATTCGTTGCCGTCCAGTGGGTAAATTAAACATGGAAGATGACGGTGGTATCGACGCGAAATTAATCGCAGTTCCACACGAGAAATTATCTCCACTTTACAAAGACGTGAAGGAATATACAGATCTTCCTCCATTGTTAATTAGTCAAGTTGAGCATTTCTTCAGCCACTACAAAGATTTAGAACCTGGCAAATGGGTAAAAATCAGCGGTTGGGAAGGTGCTGACGTTGCTAAAGCTGAAGTATTGAAAGCTATCGAAGCTGCTAAATAAACTCTGATTTTATGAGCCTAGAGTGTCTTAATTGATATTCTAGGCTCAATAAAAAACCTACCTGTAGACAGGTAGGTTTTTTTATGCTTGATAGATCTATGAATTAGAATAATTTCACAGGAATATCAAGGAAGATACGCCATTCGTTTGTATCACCGATGTACGCACCTTGATAAGCATCGCTCGCACGGTAATAAGAGTTACGGACACGAAGACTTGCATCTTTAGCAAAACCACTTTGAACTGTGTATTTTACTTGGTTGAAGAATTCGCGCTCTTGAGCATCGTCAGTTACATTGCGAACTTTGATGTCCCAACCGTATACAAATGCAGTTGTCCAGTTCAAACCAGGTAATACACCTAATTTACCGAAATCAACGTTGTATTGAATTTGTGCAGATTTCTCGTGGTTACCGATGAAATCAGACATATAAGAGTTTGGTAAATAAATACTTTGGAAGCCGTCAGCATTTTGACCATAGTCATAACCAACATTACCAGTGTTTTGTTGGTAAGCAAGCATAACACTGTGTGGACCAGTGTTATAAGTGGTAGAGAATGCCCAAATGTTGTTGGTTTTTTCTTCGCCAGCTACACCAGTGTCACCATAATTAGGTGCTACTGTTCCAGTTGCTGAATAAGTATGTGCATTAGCATCAAACTTAGTGTGGTAGCCACTGAAGTCATAAGTTAATGAGCTGCCATTTGTTAAAGGCTGTTTAAAGTTCACATTAGCATAATGGCGTTCAAGCGCATTTTTGCTGTCTAAACCATAGTAAGAGGCATTTAAGTTATCATTGAACTTATATTTACCACCCCAAACGATTGCACGATCAAGGCCTCTGCCGTTTACATCAGCATCAGTATTGATTTGGTCAGACATTTGGTCTTTAGTGAATTTACCAGCAACTAATTCAAGATTTTTGATTTCATGGCTTGTTAATAAAGTACCTGTAAAATATTCAGGAACCATACGGCCAGTGTTACTTGCTAAAACTGGTAAATCAAGTACTTGAGTACCGTAGCGTACAGTTGTATTTGAGAAACGAGCTTTAACGCTACCGCCACCACGACCCCAATGGTCATAAGCTGAACCATCATTGTTTTTAGGAATCATTTGGTTGCCGGCATTTTTATTTTCACCGATTTTAAATGAACCATCACCAACAACGCCAACACCGAAACCAACGATACCAGGGGTAAAGCCAGATTCAAGATTTACAATTGCCGATTGAGCAACTGAGCTAGTATCTTTCGCGCCTTGTTTCTTGTCGCGAGTTAGATAACCTGTACGGAAGAGAATAGAACCGTTCGCATCTTCAACAAATCCTTTTGCCTCACTTTGCTCGCTTGCCTGAGCTGAGGAAATTATTGCCGCAGAAATGAGAACTGCTAATGTAAGTTTTTGTGCATTTAGCATATTTAAAGAACCTCATAAAAACGATAAATCCTGTGCCTTGTTATAATTCAGGGCCTAGGATTTCCATCAATTGTATAAGTAATCTATAAAAAAGATATATTTTTGTTGATTTTATTTTATATATGCTATGCAGAAATTGATTAATGTGGTACTAGATGTTTAGTAAATTTACTCATAGTGTTTTATACTTAATGTATTGTTTAAAATAAAAAAAGTAATTTATTTTTTAGTTGATTTTTACCATTTATTTTATATTCAAACTTTAAAAAATAGTTGATTCTTGTGTTCGTTTTTTGCTCTTTTTTGCTAGATATGTTTACTTTTTAACCTTGCTTTAAGTTGATTTTTTCGACGATTCATTTTAAACACTATTTGAAGTGTTACAATGTAACGTTATTTTAAAAGTGCAATATATTAAGAATAGGTTGTTATAAAAAGCCAATACAATTTAATTGAGCTGATCAAAATTAGTGCGATATTTTGCGTAAATTCTGTGCAGTACTCTTTTTGTTTATATTATCGCTTAAAAAAGACCCAAAATAGTTCATTGACTTTAACTCACAAATAAATAAAGAAATAAATTAACCAAATATGCTCACTCACAGAACATTACTAGGATCGCCTTCAATAATTTACATACTTTTTATATCTGGTCTTTAAATCTAAATAGAAAATTTACGTGCATAAAATGAATACTTCCAACCTCGGTAATAATTTCCGACAAGGGGTTTTTCTATGTTGAACATTTTTAGTTTTGTAATAATTTTATTTTATTACATTGTTTTTTATAAATATATTTCTATGGGCGTTAGGCGATATTTTCATTTTAAAAAGAATTTGATTTCAAAACTGATGCAGCGCAGCGATATCAAATATGGACTTGGCACAGCAATTGCTAAAGCTTAAGTAACAAAATTTGTTTAATTCAATTAAATCGTGCGTTCATTGTGGGGGAGATCAAAATGATGAAATTTGCACTTAAAGCAGTAGCATTCGGCGTACTCACGGCAGGTTCAACCATGGTTATGGCTGAAAATGCTCCATCATCTTTTTACGGCATCACGACAACTGGAAGTGTAGCAGCGACCACAGACTATCGCTTCCGTGGTGTTACCCAATCTTCAAATAACCCTGCCATTCAAGGCGGTTTCACTTTTTCTCATAAATCAGGGGCTTATTTATCGCTTTGGGGCTCAAGTGTTGATTTTGGCGTAACAGGTAACTCAACTGAAACAGATGTGGCTTTGGGTTATACCAATACTTTAAAGTTATCCGATAAGCTTGCACCTACTTATGATGTTGGTGTAATTCATTATGGTTACATTGGTTCGGGTCATAGTTTTGACCGTAATGGTGTCGGTTATGATGGTAAAAACGGATTAGATTTTAATGAAGTTTACGGTAAATTAACGTTTGCTGATTCTTTACTTAAAGGTGATGCACTCAGTGTAGGCGTCAACTATTCAAATGACTATTGGGCAAACTCTAAACAGTTCTGGTATTTTAACGTTGGTTATTCTGCACCAATTGCAAACACTGGATTTACTGGACTTGCATCAGTTGGCTATAACAAATTTAAAAATAAAGAAGCTTTAGCTGTAGTTGCGGGTGGTCCTGGAACAGATGATAGTTATATCGATTACAAAGTTGGTATCAACCGTAATATTTTAGGTGTTTTGGCTGAGTTAGACGTAGTGGGTACTGATGTCAGTACTTCTGGTATGACTGATGCTCAGAAAAAACTTTACGACGCTGGCTTAGTATTTAGTTTAACTAAAACTTTCTAAGTTTATGCTGTAAAAAAGCGGGTTATGTACCCGCTTTTTTTATTAGTTTTCTATTTCAGAAAGTATTTGTTTTAAATGGTTAAGCTCAGTATTTGTGGCCTTCGATAAAGGTTTACGTGGTGAGCCTGCAGAGACACCTTTTAGTTCTAAGCCTGCTTTAATCGTTTTGGGTAAACCACCATTTACAATAAAACGGAGTAAAGGAAGTTGTTGGTAAAATGACTTTTGTGCCTGACTTAAATCACTATTTTTTACATATTCAATGAGCTGTTGAGGTCGTTGGCCTAATAAGTTCGGTACTGCTGTACACCAACCGCTTGCTCCTGCACATAAAGCTTCTAAAGCTAGAGGGTTACAGCCGTTATAAAATGGAAGTTCACCTTTTGAGAGTTCCTGAATTTTATGCATGCGCTGAATATCACCGCTACTTTCTTTCACCATCGTAATATTTGCAATGTTGTTAAACATGCGCACGATTAATTCTGGAGACATATCAACACCACTCGTTGCAGGGTTGTTATAAATCATAATCGGTAAAGTCGTTGCTTGTGCAATCGCTTGATAATATTCAAAAATCTCTTGGTCTGTTAGCTTCCAGTACGATACAGGAATCACCATAAGTGCATCTGCACCATAGCTTTGCGCGACTTGTGCCTTTTTGATGGCTTGATCGGTGGTGAGTTCTGAAATTCCAATAATGACAGGTAAGCGTTTATTAATACTTTCAATAGAAGTTTTCGCGACTAAACACCACTCATCCCATTCAAGATAAGCGCTTTCACCTGTACTGCCTAGAGGTGCAATCGCATCGCAGCCGTTTTCAATAAGCAAGTCGAGCATTTGTTTTAAAACAGGAATGTTAATGGTGTTGTCATCAGAAAATGGCGTAACAGGGTAGCCAATAATGCCGTTTAGTTTCATGGTCGAAGTCTCTTTTTAAATACAGTCAGAATGTTTTTTCAAAGCTTTACGTGCGTAGTAAGCAAAGTTCACTTTGTTACGTTTATCGGTAGATACCCAGTCATGAGCTTCTGTAGCTAAATCGTGTGGGATCGGCTGAATTTGCCCGGCCGACATGGCTAAAAGTTGCAGTTGAGCTGCGCGTTCAATTAAAAGTGCCAAGTTGCAAGCTTCTTCAATGGTTTTTCCTGTGACCAGTTGACCGTGGTGAGATAACAAAACAGCGCGGTTTTTACCCAAAGCAGAAGAGATCAAAATACCTTCTTCATTGCCCACAGGAACACCCGGCCAGTGGCCTACAAATGAGCAATCTTCGTAAAGTGCACAGACATCCATTTGAGAAATCGTGAGCGGAATTTGAAGCATGGAAAGAGCCGCTACATGCGTAGGATGTGTATGGATAATGCAGTTCACCTCTGGGTGTTCTTTATAAATCCACGTGTGAAAACGGTTAGCTGGGTTTGCCATTCCTTCTTGATGGATGGGTTCTAAATCTTGGTTCACTTCAAGTAAGTTTGAAGCAGTAATTTCATCAAAACCTAAACCGAAACGTTGGGTAATAAAGGTTTCTTTATTTTCACTACGGCAGGTAATTTGACCTGCCAAACCAGCATCATGGCCATGGTCAAATAAAATACGACAAGTGAGTGCAAGCTTTTGGCGGTCAGTTAAATCTGAGTCGCTAATCCACTTTTGCATGTCTTGCTGTGCGTGTTGCATCAGGTCTTGTTTATTTACAGAAGCAGTCTTCATCTCTTCTCCAGTCCAGTTGACCAAATTAAGTAGGTGAAGGCAGAATAGAAAACAACTGGATGAATCAATACATCCAGTTTTAATAAGTTATATGGTCCAGATGGGGCAAATATGCTAAGACCTTGGCAAGTACATTTTCGTATCGATGAAAGAGAAGAAAAGACGGTTTTTCTAAAACTGACCAACTTGATTAGTCAGGAAATTTTAAGTGGCCGTTTAGGGCAGGGGACTATGTTGCCGGGGTCTCGTAGCTTGTCAAAAGAACTAGGAATTAATCGGAAAACGGTACAAGCGGTCTATGAAGAATTAGAAGCACAAGGATGGCTTGTGACTCGCCCCCGAAAAGGCACATTTGTGGCAGATGTTTTGCCAGACAAACAACTCCAAATAGAGTCAGTATCTGAGCGGAAAGTTAATGAGAAGCCAACTATTCAAGAAGTTGCTTTATATCCACATAACGATGGTGTACCAGATCCGAGGCTTATTCCCTACGAACTATTTTCACGAGCCTATCGGCATGCACTGATTAAGATTACCCAAAACCAGTACATGGGATATGGTGACCCACGAGGTATGATTGAGTTAAGACAAGCCTTACAACAAATGCTATCGATGGAACGTTTTATGAATGTTGCTGAAGATGAGATTTGTATTGTACGTGGTAGCCAGATGGGAATTTTTCTTGCCTCTCGGGCATTACCTAATCGGCAGGGTGTTATTGTCGTTGAAGAGCTTTACTACCCATCCGCTGTTAAAGCATTCCAATCAAATGGCTTTCAGTTAGTTTCTGTCAAACTAGATGAACAGGGTATTATTATTGAAGATCTAGAACGAATTTTAAAAGAACACTCGGTTGCTGCCATTTATACAACGCCACATCATCAGTACCCTACAACCGTTACCATGCCAATGAGTCGTCGTCTTCAACTCTTAGAGCTTTCAAAAAAATGGGGCTTTTATATTATTGAAGATGACTATGACCATGAATTTCACTATGACAGTCGACCTATGCCGCCCTTAGCAAGTTTGCCTCATTCTGAATTGATTATTCATGTGGGTTCATTGTCTAAAGTTTTTGCACCGGGTATTCGTTTGGGTTACATCGTGGCATCTTCACCAATCATTCAATCGATTACTGAAGATATTTTATTGATTGATCGGCAAGGCAATAACATTACGGAACTTGCTTTAGCAGATTTAATGCAGCGAGGTGAAATAAAAAGGCACATTCGCAAAATGAAAAAAATATATCAACTACGCCGTGACCATGCCTTAGCTGAGTTTCAGCGAATTTTTGCAGAGCGTGTTCATATACAACGACCCGCGGGTGGAATGGCCTTATGGGCGAAATTCCAGAAACCATTTACTCAAGATCAGCTTATACAGTTAAAAGATCTTAACATTGATACAGAGCATAAGTTTAAACAAAACGAGTCTTCTAATCGTTGTATTCGCTTGGGTTTTGCCGCTTTATCAGAGAAAGAAATTACTTCTCTAATCGAGAAGCTAAATGAGATTCTTAATAAAAGAACAGTGAACTCATAATCTGTTATTTCATTTTAAGAAAGCTCACTCTAATTGGTCTTTATACTTTTGAATCTCTGAGACAAAGCTAAGCAGGAACGGTGTGATTTGTGACTTATATTCTTCAGTATGTAGCATTTCAAAAATTTGTTCGGGAGATTTACTGAGAAGAGAGAAGCGTAAAAATAAATCTTCAAAAAAGTTGCTGCTCACTGTCGAAAGTACTCTTCTTAAAGAAACTAGCATGTCGTCACCGCGACTAGATGCATGAACTAAAATAATCGGCTTGTCTATAATTTCGGTACGGGAAACCATCCAATCAATTGCATTTTTAAGACCGCCCGGAATACAACGAATATATTCAGGACTTGAAATAATAATTCCATCTGCGTCAGAAACAGATTTGATGAAATCTTCCACTACAGTAGGCGTTTTTTCTCCTTCATTATCTGGAGAAAAGATAGGAAGACTATTAATTTGATCGAAAACTGAAAACTCAATACTGGACGGTGCTATATCCTTCATTGCTTTTAATAGCGCTGTATTGGTAGATACTTTTCTTGCACTACCCGAGATAGCCAAAATTTTCATAGCGTCCTCTTTTTTGCCTTTTTATATAGGCTTTAATAAATTCTTTAAGGAACAACTTATATACATATTAAAAAAGCGGATACACGATCCGCTATTTTATCTTAAGAATGATTACCTCGATAAGAGAGTGCTTCTGTAAGATGAGGACTTTGAATCATCTCACTTTGTGCTAAATCAGCAATAGTTCGCGCGACTCGTAAAACACGATGATAAGCACGAGCCGATAAATTTAAACGTTGCTGAGCCATTTCAATCATTCGCTGTGAAGTACTATCAAGGACAGCATATTGCTCAAGTTGTTTTGGTGAAAGCGCCTGATTCAAACAATCTTGTCTTTGCATTTGTTGTTCATAAGCATAAATCACACGTTGTCGCACAGTTGTAGAATCTTCAGCAGGCGTTGGGTCTTGCAGTTCCTGAGCTTTTAAAGGTGGCACATCAATATGTAAATCGATGCGGTCAAGTAACGGGCCTGATATACGGTTCTGATAACGTTTAATACTCTCGGGTGAACACTGACAACGACTGTCTTGATTAAATGCGTAACCACATGGGCAAGGGTTCATCGCTGCAATGAGCTGAAAGTTTGCAGGATAAGTAATTTGCCGGGCTGCACGAGAAATAATAATTTCTTTTGACTCGAGCGGCTGGCGTAAGACTTCTAATACTTTGCGATCAAACTCGGGCAATTCATCTAAGAATAGAACACCTAAATGCGATAAGGTAATTTCACCCGGTTTAGGGTGTGAGCCGCCCCCAACTAGTGCAATTGCGGATGCAGTATGATGGGGTGCACGAAAAGGACGCTGTCCAAAAGTATGGGGCGTATTTGAGATAGAATAAATGCTAGCAACTTCAAGTGTTTCTTGAGTAGATAGTGGCGGTAAAATTGAAGGAAGGCGTGAGGCGAGTAAAGTCTTACCTGTGCCCGGTGGTCCTTTAAAGAGCAGGGAATGCCCTCCCGCAGCAGCAATTTCTAGTGCACGGCGCGGGCGTAGCTGACCTTTTACATCTGCAAGGTCAAATTTATACGGCAAGTTATTTGAACGTGATGATGATTGCACCTGAGATAGCTTGGTATTACCTAAAAAGTGTTCACAAACTTCTTTTAAATGGCTCACTGGATAACACTCAAGATTTGGTAAATGACTAATATCCTGACTATTATCTTGGGGTAAAACAATTTTATGCTGAGCTTGCTGACATGCCATGGCCAAAGTTAAAGCACCTGAAACTGGTCTTACATGACCATCTAGGGCTAACTCTCCAATAAATTCAAAGTCTTCTGTACAGTTCTCTGGAAGCTGACCTGAGGCAATTAATATCCCTAATGCGATCGGTAAATCTAAACGTGAACCATCTTTGGGCAAATCTGCGGGAGCAAGATTAATAGTCAGCCGTTTAGTCGGAAACTGAAATCCACTATTAATAATGGCTGAGCGAACCCTGTCCTTACTCTCCCTAACTGCTGCTTCAGCAAGCCCTACAATCGTTAGAGAAGGTAAGCCTTGACTCACGTGCACCTCTACTTCTATGAGAGGTGCATGCAATCCTAAAAGTCCCCGAGTATAAATTTTAGAAAAAGACATCTTATTGTTCCATTATGGTGCTTCATTTTTAATCGTTGTAAAGTATAAGTGCGCTACGTTGGTGCTTATTTTTTATTCTTTAAAGTTTCTTCTAACAGACTTACTTGTTTTTGTAGCTCTTCTAAACGTTGGTTGGCTAAATGGAGGGCGGTTTTCTGTCTTTCGATTTCTTGTTTCGACACGAGGTCTAATTTCTCGACAGTTTCATTTAATAATGCACGTAAATTTTTTTCTAAATCTTTTTTAGGCTCGTCAATTTGTTCCAAAATGGCCTGTAATAGAGTTTCTAACATGAGATATCCAAACTGTTGTATTCACTTTGCTTGTCAGTTTAACACTGCTTGAAGCTCGGATATAGGCTTCTTGGCTTTCCGATATTGCATAACAATAAATTGAAATAAAAACAGGACTGCAAATTCATTTTATTTTTAGTAGCTCATCTACATCTTGATAACTAAATAGGTTATAAAGAAAGCTCATGCAAAAGATTCATCTCCTCCAACCTTTGAAATATTGGCATGAAAATTGAACATAAAACCTTACTGGTGAAAAGAAGCCGAAGGAAACAAACATGAAGCTTGTAACTGCAATTGTAAAACCGTTTAAATTGGATGATGTGCGAGAAGCACTCTCTGACATTGGTGTACAAGGGATTACCGTAACTGAAGTTAAAGGTTTTGGTCGTCAAAAAGGGCATACAGAACTTTACCGCGGCGCGGAGTATGTGGTTGATTTCTTACCTAAAGTAAAAATCGAAATTGCGATTAGCGATGAAATGGTCGACGCAGTAATTGAGTCAATTACTCGTGTGGCAAGTACTGGGAAAATCGGCGACGGTAAGATTTTTGTGACTAATCTGGAACAAGTCATCCGTATCCGTACGGGTGAAACAGGACCAGATGCTGTCTAAATTGGCACAAAGCTTGCTGAGCAATAAATAGCTCGCAAATGAGGTTGGGGGACACGAATGAAAAAAATGCTTATGGCGCTGAGTCTAACAGGCGCACTTTTGGGTGGTACTGCCGCTTGGGCAGAAGAGACTGTAACAACACCGACATCTGAGGTTACAGCAACATCAACATCTGCAGCTCCTGCAACAACTGCAGCAGCACCAGCCGCCGCAGCAACTCCGGCAGCTCCAGCACCTACACCAAAACTCGATACAGGCGATACATCTTGGATTTTAGTTTCAACAGCTTTGGTTCTGTTGATGACGATTCCTGGCTTGGCATTGTTCTACGGCGGTATGGTCCGTAAGAAAAACGTCTTAAGCACCATGATGTTCAGCCTTTCTGCTGCAATTTTGGTAAGTTTAATTTGGGTGATTGCTGGTTATTCACTCGCGTTCTCTGGCACAGGTGCATACTTTGGTGACTTGTCTAAAGCGATGCTCAACGGCGTAGGCTTTAATGCACTAAGTGGAACAATTCCTGAAAGCTTGTTTGTTATTTTCCAAATGACTTTTGCCATCATTACTGTCGCAATTTTGAGTGGTTCGATTGCTGACCGTATGAAGTATTCAGCTTTTATGGCATTCATTACAATTTGGGTACTCGTAGTTTATGCGCCAATTACTCACTGGGTGTGGGCAACAGATGGTTGGTTATTTAAAGCAGGCGCGTTAGATTTTGCTGGTGGTACAGTTGTACATATCAACTCTGGTGTTGCAGGTTTAGTCGCAGCTTACATGCTTGGTAAACGTATTGGCCTTGGCCGTGAATCTATGGCACCGCATAACCTAACTTTAACTGTAATCGGTGCAAGCTTGCTTTGGGTGGGTTGGTTTGGCTTCAACGGTGGTAGTGCGTTAGGCGCTGGCGCTCGTGCAAGTATGGCAATTTTAGTAACTCAAGTTGCTGCCGCTGCTGCTGCGTTCTCTTGGTTAGTTGTAGAACGTATGATTCGTGGTAAAGCTTCTGTATTAGGTGGTGCATCTGGTGCTGTGGCTGGTTTGGTTGTGATTACACCAGCAGCTGGTTTCGTTGGTGTAGGCGGAGCTCTAGTGATGGGCTTAATCGGTGGTGTTGTTTGCTTCTGGGGTATTACAGCACTTAAACGCTTACTCAAAGCAGATGATGCATTGGATGCCTTTGGTTTACATGCAGTAGGTGGTATTGTCGGCGCGATTTTAACTGGCGTGTTCTACAGTGATGAAATCATCAAAGCAGCTAGTGTAACTTTAGCTCCAACATTTGCTGGTCAATTGTGGGTACAAGTTGAAGGTGTACTTGCAACTATGGTTTATAGCGGTATTGTTACCTTCATTATTCTTAAAGTGATTGACGTGGTGATTGGTCTGCGTGTTAATGCCGATGATGAACGTATGGGTCTGGATTTAAGCCAACATGGCGAACGTATTGAATAATACATAATATATCTGCTGTATTAAAAACAGTCTTGAGCTGTGATCAAAGCGATGCTTTGATCTGGCTCAAGGCTGTTTTTTTGTCTCATAGAATGCTGGTTCAGTAAGCGTAGAAATTTTGCTACACTAGGTCAAAGTAATTGACCATATTAAGTCCGCTATGCATTGTCCATTTTGCAACGCCGCAGATAGTAAAGTCATCGATTCTCGGCTAGCCGCAGAAGGCTGTCAGATTCGTCGACGTCGTGAGTGTGTAGTTTGCGGTGAACGTTTTACCACTTTTGAAAGCTATGAAGTGGTGATGCCCCGTGTGATCAAATCGAATGGAAAAAATGAACCGTTCGATGAAGCGAAGCTACGTCGTTCGCTTATGCATGCTTTACAAAAGCGTCCAGTGACACAAGAGCAGATCGAAACGGTTCTAAGCGATATTCAATTGCAGATTCGCCGTTTAGGTGAGCGTGATGTTAAGTCTAGAACAATTGGTGAAATTGTCATGCAATCTTTATTTGCACTTGACCACGTTGCCTATGTTCGTTTTGCTTCGGTTTATCAGGACTTTCAGGATGTTGAAGCATTTCGTCGTCAAATTGAGCAAATGCAACAACGTGAGCAATAATCATTTGAGATGTATATGTCTGAGTTGAAACAAGATCAGTACTGGATGCAGCAAGCGATTGAACTTGCTAAACGAGGACTTTATTCGACAAAACCTAATCCAAATGTTGGGTGCGTGATTGTCAAAGATAATCAGGTCATTGGTGAAGGCTTTCACCCAAAAGCTGGTCAACCCCATGCTGAAGTTTTTGCATTACGTGAAGCTGGTGAGCAAGCACAAGGTGCAACCGCTTATGTAACACTTGAACCATGTGCTCATTATGGACGAACACCTCCGTGTGCTGAGGCACTCGTGAAGGCGCAGGTTAAAAAAGTGGTTGTGGCATGTCCCGATCCAAACCCACTTGTTGCAGGTAAAGGTGTTCAAATTTTAAAAAATGCTGGTATTGAAGTAGAAATCGGTATTTGTGAAGATTCAGCAGCCAAACTTAATCAAGGCTTTTTAAAAGCGATGTCTACAGGCATGCCATATGTACGTTTAAAAGTTGCCTCTAGCTTGGATGGGCGGACTGCAATGGCATCTGGTGAGTCAAAGTGGATTACGGGTTCTGCTGCTCGTCAAGATGTGCAGCATTGGCGTGCGATTTCAGGTGCCGTGATTACAGGTATTGATACTGTGATTGCTGATGACTGTCAGCTTAATGTACGCTCACTCAATAATATTGATATCGAGACAGTTGCTCAACCAAAACGGGTAATTCTAGATCGGAGAGGGCGCTTACCGCTCACCGCTAAAATTTTAGAAAATCCTGAAACTGTCATGGTGATGGGGCCATATCGTCAGGAATTCGCTGACTTAGGCGTGATACAATTAGAAATTCAGCCTTTAAAAACACTACTACAGACCTTATCTAAGCAATACCAAATTTATGATGTGTTGGTTGAAGCTGGCGCAACTTTATCTACCGTCTTTTTACAAGAAGGTTTGGTAGATGAAATGATTAGTTATGTTGCCCCGACTTTATTGGGGCAAAGTGCCAGAGCCATGTTCAATGCAGAATTTGAATATATGGCGCAGCAACTTCGTTTTAAACTTCTTGATGTAGTACAACTTGATCAAGATATACGCTTAAGGTTAATCCCTACGCAAGAGAAAGTATGAATTCAGAGCCTTCGGTTTACCACAAACGTCGCCATGCAGCCCGCACGACCGACGAATATCTTTTTCATCAGCTTGTACCCTACTTGGGCAACAAGCGCCGATTGCTCCACTTGATTTTAGAAGCCCTAGAAATTACAGGGACGCTGAACAGCAAGAAAAAGAATCCTCCGATTTTTGCCGACTTTTTTGCGGGTAGTGGTGTGGTATCTCGTTTGGCACGTCAAAATGGTTACCGTGTCATTGCCAATGATTGGGAACCTTATAGCCATGCCCTAAATCATGCGATTTTAGCCTGTGTCGATGCGCCTGCTTTTAAAGAGCTTGGCGGATATCAAAAAGCCATCGATTATTTAAATAGATTGCCTGAGGTTAAGGGTTGGGTTACACATAACCTTTGTCCTCGTAACGATGATGTATACGACCCAACCCGTGACCGTTTGTTCTTTAAACGCCGTAATGGTATGCGCATCGATGCGATTCGCCAGCAAATTGCAACATGGCAGGCACAAGGTGCAATTAATGATGTAGAGATGAGTGCTTTACTTGCACCATTGCTCTATTCAGCTAGCTTTGTGAGCAATACAAGTGGCGTATTTAAAAGCTTTCACCAAGGGTGGGGCGGACGCACACAAACGGCTTTAGAGCGTATTGAATCATTACTTTGGTTAACACCGAGCCGTTTCTGTGAGATTGGTGATCGTAAACGTCCAGCCGCTGAAATGTGGTGTGTAGATTCACAACATTTAGCAAATCAGATGAGTGGTTTTGAAGTAGATGTTGCCTATCTTGACCCACCATATAACCAGCATGCTTACAGTAGTAATTATCATGTTTTAAATGCATTAACTTTATGGGATCAGGTTGATTTACCTTCACCAGATACCAAAGGTTATAAGAGTGGTATTGATCGTGCGTGGCGTAAAGAGCGTCCAAGTCCATATAACTCTTCTAAACATGCAAAAGATGCGTATGAAAAATTACTTTCAACTATCAATGCACGTTATATTCTGACCAGCTATTCGACCGATGGTAACATTGAGCCAAAGGATTTACTTATGGCCAATCTGGAGCGCGGAAAAGTCACTTTATTGACTCAAGATGTTCCACGTTATCGCGTAAGTAAACAACGTCAGTCAGAACGTGCACGCGTGCTCGAGTTTATTGTGATTACAGATACACATGCCAAACCCGGACCACCGTTACGCCAATTGTTAGGCCAGCTTTACCACTTTGCCGAGCTAGGTGGTGTAGATACTTCAGGTAATAGTACGCAACTTGCACTTTGGTAATCGCTGCAACTTAAGCAGTGTGAAAGATTTGGAGATTGAGCCATGTTTACAGGCATTATTGAAAGTTTAGGTAAAGTAGAAAGCCTGCAAAGTGTAGGTGGCGATGTGCGTTTACGTATTCAAACCGATTTGGATATGTCGGATGTACATTTGGGTGACTCAATTGCAACCAATGGAATCTGTCTCACCGTTATTGAGTGGGGTGATAACTGGTATGCGGCTGATGTGTCTCGCGAAAGTTTAAACCGTACCACTTTGGGTAACTGGAAAGTTGGTCAACGTGTCAATGTTGAAAAAGCGATGCTACCAACAACTCGTTTTGGTGGTCATATTGTAAGTGGTCACGTTGATGGTGTAGGTGAAATTACCGTAGTGCGTGAAGATGCTCGTTCCGTCTATTATGAAGTGACAGCACCTGTAGAACTTGCTAAATATTTAGCAGAGAAAGGCTCTGTAACTGTAGATGGTATTAGTTTAACCATTAACCATTTGCGCGGTAATATTTTAAGTTTGAATTTGATTCCGCATACCGCAGAACGTACCAATATTGGAACGTGGCAAGTAGGTAGCAAAGTTAACCTTGAGGTAGATGTCTTAGCGCGTTATATCGAGCGTTTATTGCTAGGTGATAAAGCTGCTGAACAGAAGACTGAGTCAAATATTAGTATGGCTTTTTTAGCTGAAAATGGTTTTTTAAAATAAATTTTAAATCGCCAAAATAAAAAAACCGGACATATGTTCCGGTTTTTTTATTTTAAAAAATTAATGCTTGGTGAGAGTAACCGAATGTGTGCCAACCCATGGTTTATTATGCTGGGTGCGTGTAATTGAAAATTGCCCTTTTTCTGACGCTCGTGTCAGCAAAATAGAAAGTGAATTAAAGTCGTTATGACTCATATAAAGTTCTTGTGCTGAAAATGTCCATTGATCACCCTGATTAAGCTGCTCAAGTTGCGTTGAAATCTGATGTGGAATGTCCATTTTTACTCTCTTTAATTTTGATAAATAACCATGCATTATTCTAATAATTATTTGAACTAAAAGAATATTATGCATGACTATTTTGTGACAATTAAATGTCATTTTGATGACAAAGAGCGTTTTTAAAATTTTACTTTTCTATTTTTTCATCAGAAAACTTAGAATTATTTAATATGTATTCAATTTCTTCTTGAGCTGCCGCCTCTAGTTTGGCACGGAAAGCCGTTACAGAATGTTCAATTAAGTTTTCAGCTTCAAGTTCTAAACGAATTCGTAAACTTTCAAGCTCCGATAAGATTTGATCATCGGTAATGCTAAGTTTTACACCAGAAGAATAGTCTACAGCAGGTGTTTCAGGGTTTTTTTGATAACGCGCAGTTTGTTCAGCAACTTCCTGTTCTAAATGAATACAGAAAGCTTGTAGAGCTTGGGTTTGTTCATCAAACTTACGAACTTCATCGGCTTGCAATTCAGCAGCATAGGCTGCTTCAACTGCACGCTTATCTGCAAGAGATTTTTCTAAAGCAAGCTGACGGCGAATGCGTGCTTGTTCGATTAACTCTGCTTTGAGGTCTGCATAAGCTTGTTCAATGTTTTTCTGCGACTCTAGTTGGGCTTTCTCGTCATTGAGTACCCAAAGTTGAATAGGCGTCTGAGGCTCTAATAAATCGCAAATACGTGCCAAATCCTGTTGATAGGCATGACGGACAGCTTCAGGCGCATTTAACCATCTTTTTTTAAAATCTTGCCCGACATTTAATGCCACCACAGTTCTCCTTTACTCAACAGTCTCAACATTTTAGCGCGTTATAATTTAAAGGTTCGAGGTTCTATACCCAAACGACGATACATTTTAAATTTTTCTCGGCCAATTTGCTTGGCTGCTTCATTATTTTCAACAATTTCTATAATGTGGCTAAAATGATTCACTTGTTCAAGTGCATGATTGTTAAAATTAAATGCCAACCAACCCTGTTCAGTAGGTTGTTTAGCCGAAATACATACTGCTGCGTCTGCCTGATCAATACCATGAGCAATGAAGCTGGTCGGATCAAAGCTCCAAAGTTTTTCATCAAGTGTTTGTTGTAACTGCACATCTGTGCAGTACCACCAGATCTGTGAGTGCTTCAGTAGAATCTTTCGGCACAAACGGCAAGCACTATCGACTTGCCGTTCTTCACTCGTTTCAAACAAATAAAAGCTAACTTTAGCCATTCGTATTTACACGGTTGGCTAAGAATTGCATAAGTAACGGTACTGGACGACCAGTTGCACCTTTTGCTGCACCTGATAACCAAGCTGTACCGGCTACATCTAAGTGAGCCCAGCGATAATCACGTGTGAAACGTTCAAGGAAGCAGGCTGCTGTAATCGCACCGCCATGTGGACCACCAATGTTGGCGATATCTGCAAAAGGTGAGTCTAGTAGTTCTTGATAGTCATCAATCACTGGCATACGCCATACACGGTCAAATGATTGCTCACCCGCTTGTTGAAGTTCAGTTGCTAAAGCATCGTCAGGAGAGAATAAGCCGCTTAACACTTTACCTAGTGCTACTACACAAGCACCAGTTAAAGTTGCGATATCAATGACTACTGCCGGATTGAAGCGTTTGATATACGTTAACGTATCGCAAAGAACCAAACGGCCTTCTGCATCGGTGTTTAAAATTTCAACAGTTTGACCACTCATGGTCGTTACGATATCGCCCGGACGAGTTGCTTTACCTGAAGGCATATTTTCTGCTGCAGCAATCGCGCCCACCACATGAATTGGAAGGCGTGCTTCACATAATGCGCGGATTGTACCAAGCACAGAAGCTGCACCACACATATCGAATTTCATTTCATCCATGCCAAGGCCTGGTTTTAAAGAAATACCACCTGTATCAAAAGTAACGCCTTTACCTACAAGTACAACAGGGGCTTGTTCAAGGTTTGCTTGGTATTCAAGAGTAACAATACGACCCGGACGCTCAGATCCTTTACTTACAGCGAGGAATGCATACATGCCTAAATCAGCCATTTGCTGCTCATTTAAGACAGTCACTTTAAGTAAGTCTGGGAATTCTGCAGCTAAAGCTAATGCTTGTTCAGCTAAATATTCAGGGAAACAGATATTACCTGGACGGTTTCCTAAGTCACGAGCATAAGACTGACCAGATTGTACGGCATGTACCAAAGCAAGTTGGTTTTCATCAAGATTGGTTTGTGAACTAATTAAATCAACTTGTTGTAACACAAATTCATTTTTTTTCGATTTAAACTCATCATAACCATAAGCTGCTTGAGTTAAGCTTAATGCAAATAAATAATGGTATTCGACAGGTAACGCAGCAATATCAATTGCGATATGCTTAAATTTATTTTGTGTCGATTTGATAATGGTTTGTGCCAATTTTGCTAACTTAACTGCTTGAAGTTCAGCTGCTTTTCCTAAACCAAGTAATTGGGTATGAGCTTGATGAGTAAGCTGACCAAACAAGGGCAAAGTTTCGTTGAAGTTGGCTTTAAATTGAGTCGCTGTAAGAATGTTTTCTATGTTATTGATTTGATATGTGTTGAGGTTGGTTTGTAGCTGTTCTGAATCAACTAAAACCCACAAAGATTCATTAGATGTTTGTTCAGAGAAAGTTGTATAAGTTGTAAATTTCATGGCTGCCGTGATTGCCTATAGAAAGTTATGTTGGATTAAAACATTGAAACACTTTCAAGCATAGCGTTGCAATGTGCGGTTTTATATTTTTAACATTCGGGTAAACTAGCGTTCGTCCCGTTTAGCCTTTTGGAAGTATTAATTTGATTATTCGGCGTTATCTCGTCAAGCAAGTTGTCTCTACCTCATTGGTGGTCATTGCATTATTGACCTTAATCATGATGGGGGGTCGTCTGATCAAATACTTTGGTGTGGCGGCGCAGGGGCGTTTAGATGCTAGTATTTTATTTAGCATCGTAGGATATCGTTTACCCGAATTCCTTACCCTTATTTTACCACTAGGTTTTTTTATTGGCTTAATGTTGGTGTTTGGTCGCTTATATGTTGACCATGAAATGGCCGTACTCAATGGTAGTGGAGTAAGTCGTCATCAATTAGCACGCTTACTCATTCCAATGACACTGGTTTACATGGTTTGTCAGTCTGTGCTCATGTTGTGGATGACGCCGTGGGGACTGCGTGAATTTGAAAAACTAACGACAACTCAAGCTGTACGGACTGGTTTTGATTTGGTTCGGCCAAGAGAGTTTATTTCTTCAGGGCCTTATACGATTTATGCAGGCTCACTGTCGGAAGACCGTAAAAACCTCAAGGATATTTTCTTTTATCAACGCGCTACTAAAGAAGATAAGCCAGATGTCATGATTTTGGCAAAAGAGGCAACACGTGTTGAGATGGCTAATGATACAGCCAATGTTGTCGATCTGGTTCAAGGTCGCCGTTATGAAATATATCCGGGACAACCGAAATATACGCAAGCAGAGTTCCAGTCTTATCGTCTGCGCTTAGAAAATGATAAGGATGTTAAGTTTGAAAGTAGTGATGTAGGAGCACTTCCAACTTCTAAACTATTGGATAAAAGTAATGATCCTGTCATTAGAAGTGAGTTGGGTTGGCGTTTATTTGGTCCGTTTACCATCATTGTTGCTCTCATGATGTCAGTTGTATTGTCTGAGGTAAATCCACGACAGGGCCGTTATTATCGTCTTATTCCATCTATTTTTATTTTCGCGAGTCTGATTGTACTTATGATTGCAATTAAGACTCGTATCAGTAGAGGAGAGCTGGACATTTGGGCTTATCCAGCAGCTTTATTGGTTTATGCAATTGCAGCTGCCTTATTTTCACGTAAACAGAAATTAGGGCCGAAAATCAAGAAACAGATCAAGCGGGTGAAATTATAATGTTAGCACGTCGAATAGTCGCCAAATATGTGACGAAAACCACTGCGCTTGCAATGTTTGGTACCACCATTGTTTTATCTGTTTTGCAGGTCTTGTTTACTTATTTGGGTGAATTGGGTGAGTTAAAGCCTGACTATAATGCATGGCAAGCTTTCATCTATGTGTTATGGGGTGCCCCTCGCTATCTATATGAGATTTTACCTATTTCGGCCTTAATTGGGGCTGTGATTGGATTAGGAGCTTTAGCATCCAACAGCGAGCTGATTGTGATGCGCTCAGTTGGTATTAGCTTGTGGCGTATTGTAGGTTGGGTGATGCGCTCAGCTTTGCTGCTTATTATTTTATCTTTTGCACTCAGTGAGTGGGTTGTTCCCTATACAAATGAGCAAGCACAAAGTGTCAAAAGTCACCGTTCAGCAGCAGCTTTAGGTGAGGTGAAAGGTTATTGGTCACGAGAAGGGCAGCGTTTTATCTATATTGACTATGCAAACTCGCAAGGAAATTTAAGAGACATTCAAGTTGTAGACTTTGACAAAGATTACCGTTTGCAATCTCTAATTAATGCAGAACAAGGTAAGTTTATCAAAGATGGTCAATGGTCTTTACAGAAAGCTAGCCAGACCGACATTCTTACAGATGGTAATTCAATACAAAATAATCATGAACAGCAGTCTTTAGGATTGGCTTTACAACCTAAATACGTACACATGGTGACTTTAGATCCTGAAGACTTATCTCCAAGTCAGTTGGTTAGCTTCATGCGTTATATGGATGAATATAGCCAAGTCCCTAAAACTTACCAATTAGCTTTTTGGCAAAAAGTTGCCTCTCCATTTTCTCTCATTACCTTGGTGTTAGTCGCTTGTTCTTTTATTTTTGGGCCACTACGTCAACAGTCAATGGGTTTCAGATTGGTGATCGCACTCTTTATTGGTTTGGGTTTCTATTACTTACAAGATTTCTTGGGTTACGCAAGTTTGGTATACGCACCTTCACCTGCTTGGTTTGTGCTTATACCTATTGCTTTGCTATTCGGTGCAGGTAGTTATTTACTTTACCGCGCCCGTTAATTCAAAAGAATATGAATGGCTTTCTCAATGATAGGCATTGGTGAAAGCTATAGGAAAAATTAGAGTCTTCACCGAAAATTCGGTAAGATATTGCGATGAAATTGTAGACAAAAGAGAAATTGATTATGACGGATGCAACTGCTGGCAAGATCCCTCACGTTCTGGTCATTATGGATGGTGTTGGACACCGTGAAGCGATTGAAGATAATGCTTTTCTTGCAGCAAAAACCCCGAATTTAACTGCAATGAAAGCAAAGCATCCAAATAGTCTCATTTCTGGTTCTGGTGAAGATGTAGGTTTGCCTGATGGACAAATGGGTAACTCTGAAGTTGGCCATATGAACCTTGGTGCTGGCCGTGTGTTGTATCAAGATTTTACCCGTATTACTAAAGACATTCGTACTGGTGATTTTTTTAAACATGAAGTGCTAATTGACGCTGTTGAAAAAGCTAAAGCTGCTGGTGGCGCAGTTCATATTATGGGTTTGCTCTCAGAAGGTGGTGTTCATTCACACGAAGATCATATTGTGGCGATGTGTGAGCTTGCATTAAAACGTGGTGCAAAAGTTTATCTTCATGCATTCCTTGATGGTCGTGATACTCCTCCACGTAGTGCTCAACCTTCATTAGAAAAATTAGATGCTTTGTTTGCTCAATATCCAGATCAAGGTCGTATAGCAACTATGATTGGTCGCTATTTTGCAATGGACCGTGACAACCGTTGGGACCGTGTAGAACAGGCTTACCGTTTATTGACTGAAGGTGAAGCACTTCGTACTGCACAAACGGCAGTAGAAGGTTTAGAGCTTGCTTATGCTGCAAATGAAAATGACGAGTTTGTAAAAGCAACTCGTATTGGTGATGTGGCTAAAGTTCAAGATGGCGATAGCGTTGTTTTCATGAACTTCCGTGCTGACCGTGCTCGTGAAATTACTCGTGCGTTTGTTGAAAAAGACTTCGCTGGTTTTGAGCGTAAAGTTGTGCCGAACCTTTCTAAATTTGTCATGTTGACGCGTTATCAGGCCAGCATTGATGCGCCTGTGGCATATATGCCTGAAGAGTTGAAAAACTCACTTGGTGAATATTTATCTTCTCTTGGCAAAACGCAATTACGTATTGCTGAAACTGAAAAATATGCTCATGTAACGTTCTTCTTTAGTGGTGGACGTGAAGATGAATATCCAGGTGAGAAGCGTATTCTCATTCCATCACCAAATGTTGCAACATATGACCTAAAGCCGGAAATGAGTGCTTATGAAGTAACTGATGAGCTCGTTAAGGCAATTAACTCAGGTGAGTATGATTTATTGGTTGTGAACTTTGCCAATGGTGATATGGTAGGTCATACAGGCGTATTTGATGCTGCGGTTAAAGCTGTTGAAGCAGTTGATACATGTTTAGGTCGTGTATACGAAGCTGTGATGGCGAAAAAAGGCCACATGCTGATTACTGCTGACCATGGTAATGTCGAGCAAATGCAGGACTATGAAAGTGGTCAGGTTCATACTCAACATACAACAGAGCTTGTACCATTTATTTATGTTGGTCCAACTCAAGCGACAATTGCAGAAGGTGGTGTACTTGCAGATGTTGCACCGACCATCCTTAATCTAATGCAGATTCCAGTTCCTGCTGAAATGCAAGGTCGTAATCTGATTACATTATCTGCATAAGCGATAGGTGACTAAATGCTGCAACACAAAATATATAAAGCTTTTTTGGGTAGTGTATTGATGTGTTGCAGCTACCTTGCTATTGCTGCTCCTGTTGTAAAAGAAAAACTATCGCCGCAGCATGCTGATCCGGCAGAATCAGAAGAAAGTTATGCAGAAGTTCCTATTGAGTCGATTCAGCAGTTTGTACAAATTTATGGAATTGTTCGGGATAACTATGTCGATGAAAAGTCGGACGATGCTTTATTTTTACAAGCAATTAAAGGATTAGTCAGCGGTTTAGATCGTTATTCACGCTATTTGTCTCCTGAAGAATACCGTCAACTCATTCAATATACCGAAGGTGATCTAGCCTCGGTTGATTTTGCATTAAGTCCAGAAGCACATATTCATAAATGGATGATTCGCGACCTTAAGACAGGTTCAGATTCATATAAACTTGGCTTAAGAAATGGCCAGACAATTCTAAAAATTGATAATCAAGAACTTAAGAATCTGACGCAAGATCAAATATCTGGTTTGCTGTATGGTTCAATAGGATCAACACTTCAAGTACAGACCGAGGAGTCAAATACTCCAATCAGTTTAGTTCGTAATAAAAAGATTGAAACTGACATCGAACCTGTCATGTTACACAATCAGGTATTGGTACTAAAAATTAGAGTGTTCCAGCAAGATACTGCTAATGAAATTAAGCGTTTGATTGAAGAAAATAGTTCTTCGCGTTTAAAAGCAGTATTAATTGATTTACGAAATAACCCAGGCGGGTTGCTATCTGCTGCTGTTGAGTCAGCCGATTTATTTTTAAATCATGGCATTATTGTTTCTACAAAAAGTCGTTCAGAAGGTAATCAGCAATTTCAGGCTTTACCGGGCAATGATTTTCAAAATATAAAGGTCGGTATTTTAATTAATCATCGATCCGCATCAGCAGCAGAAGTTTTTACTGCGGCAATGAAAGAGCATCAGCGGGCTTGGGTCATTGGCGAAAAAAGTTATGGAAAAGGCGTTGTACAAAAGCTTTTCCCTCTGCCTAGTGGGGCAGCCTTGCAAATGACGGTCTCACATTACTACACACCAAATGGTAATATGATTGAAGGGCAAGGTATTCAACCTAATCAGACTTATCCCTTACCGCCAGAAATGAAAGAAGATGTTTATTTGGAGCGTGTTGCCGATTTACTTCTAAAAAGGAAGTAAGCTTTATACTTCCTGTTCAGTCTCGGTGTCTAAGCCAAATTTTTTCAAACGATAACGTAAAGAACGAAACGTCATTCCTAGTTTTTTTGCTGCTAAAGTTCTGTTCCAATGGGTCATATTGAGTGCATTGAGCAGAATATCTTTTTCAATGTTCTCTAAATAACGCTCCAATCCTTCAGTTGGCAATTTTTTTACAACTTGAGGCGTTGTCACGTTATTTTGTATAGTCTGAGACACCAATGGTACTGAGCTAGAGATATTTGCTCTTAATGGTGCTGGATGTAAGTGTGGTACATCAATTTGAGCATCGTCACTTAGGGTGATTGCTCGCTCAATCATGTTTCTTAATTCACGAACATTGCCAGGAAAGTGTTGCTGTAAGAGATAAGTCTCGGCTGCATCGCTTAATTGTTTGGGTGGTGTTTCCCACTCCATACAAATTTTCTGAATAAAGTGATTTGCAAGTAAAAGGACATCTTCGCCACGTTCTCGTAGCGGTGGTAACATCAAATCCATAACATGGATACGGAAAAACAAATCCTGACGGAATTTGCCTTGTCTAACCAATAAATCCAAGTCTTGATGACTCGCACTAATGACACGGAAATCAACATCAATTTCCTGATCGGAACCGAGAGGACGGATCTTTTTTTCCTGTACCGCACGCAGTAGTTTGACTTGCATACTGAGTGGTAATTCGGCAATTTCATCTAAAAATAAACTACCGCCGTGAGCCGATAAAATCAGACCCTGTTTATCTTGAGTTGCCCCAGTAAAACTGCCTTTTTTATGTCCAAACAGCTCACTTTCCATGAGTTCAGTTGGAATGGCACCGCAGTTAATTGCAATAAAAGGACCTTCACTACGGTTACTTAACCGATGAACTAGGTTGGCAACTACTTCTTTACCTGTTCCTGACTCACCCGTAACAAATACAGGTGCTTGAGAGCGAGCAATTTTTTTAATTGCAATGCGTAATTGTTGAATGGGTAGAGAACGGCCGATTAATAATTTATTTTCTAGCGCTGTTTCTGCAAAGTCTTGATCTGTTTGTTGCCGATTGAGCGCCTTTTGCAATAACTGATCTAAATGGACTTGGTTAATAGGTTTATTCACAAAATCAAAAGCACCTGCTTTTAATGCAGCAATTGCAATATCCATATTGCCGTATGCAGTTAAAACTGCAATTGGGGTATTGGGGTAGTTTTGAGAGACATGTTTGACTAAGTCTAACCCGCTACCATCAGGTAGATTTAAATCGGTTAAGCATGCGTCGTAATGAAACTGAGTGAAGAGTTGTTTGGCCTGTTCAACCCGATAAGCAAGATGTGTTTTAATCCCCATTCGTGCAAGTGTCATTTGCATTAAAAGGCACAAATCTTCTTCATCGTCTACAAGCAAAACCAGTGGTTGCTGTTCTGCCATTTCCCCAAAAACCTAATAAAAAAATCAATATATTATTGGGCACTCTATTCTGAAGCATGCCCCTTGTTTTTGCTCTACATAAGTGAGCTTTGCATGGTTTGCCTCACAGAAACTATGAGACAAGTATAATCCTAAACCAGTTCCATTAATTTCGGTACTAAAAAATGGTTTAAATAGTTGAGATATATCACGTTTTGAGACACCTTCGCCGTAATCGATCACATCAATATAAATTTTATTTGTTTGTGAATGAATATTGATCGTGACATCAGGTGAATCAGGTGCATTATGCCGTAAAGCATTTCGCACCAAATTAATCATAACTTGTCGCAATTGTTTTTCGTCAAATAAAAATTTTAGATAATTATCAGATATTTCGAGTCGGATAGAGTGCTTAACGTCTGATAAATCTTCTTCGAATAAACTTGTTATAAAATGATTTAAGTCAATCTGAATAGGATGAGTTCTTTCACTACGTGCAAGCCCCAAAGTATCTTGAACAATACTGTCAATACGTTTGGCTTGTTTACCAATCATATGTCGCAAAGTATTTTGTTGTTCTGGGTCGCTATCTTTAAGTAGCTCATTTGCTTGTACAATTGCAGCCAAAGGGTTGCGGATTTCATGTGCAATACTTGCTGAAAGTTGTCCTAAAGCAGCAAGTTTGAGCTGTTGTGCTTGCTGATTAATTTGCTGGGCATCTTGTAAAATGAGCAGTGTCAGTGCTTGTTGTGGGACCAAAAGGTGCTGCACTTTAATATTAATGGAATAAGTCGATAGGCGAGACTCAAAAATAAGTCGGTCACCTTCTTGTAAGTCACCAAACTTAAGAATCTCATATAAGTCGGTATGCCACTTGGCTAAAGGATATTTTTCGTTGGCAAATTGGGGTGGAATACCGAGTAGTGAGCAAGCAGCTGGATTGCTGAGCACAATGTTGTAGTCTTCATCTAAGACTAAATAGCCTTCTTCAATTTGTTCTAAAATATAACGGTTAATATTTTGAAGTTGATAAAGTTCAACTGACTGGTGAAAGGTCAAAGCTTCAAGTAATTTAAAGCGCTGAACCGCAATTTGACCAATCCCATGAACGACAAAAAATAAGAAAGCGAGTAAGGCACTATTCCCGATCGTGTTTAGATTGTTGTAGTCGAACAAACTACCCACGAAGCGTTGGTAAATAACTGCAATGATCGCAAGCAAGGTAATGATTAAAGACATTCTTGCGCTGAGCAAAATTGCCGAGGTAAAGATTGCAATTACATAAAGTAGACTAAGTTGTAAATTTGGTTCACCAACAGAAAAAGTCAGTAGACTCAAACAAATAACATCGACAATAAAAAATAAAGCAAGCTGGCGTGTTGCCTGAGCTGCGATAAATTTAAAGCCTAACAATTGAACAAGGCTGACAATTGAGTAGCCTAGTAGGGTGTAAAAATATAAAGATGGTTGCTGCAAACTATTGTCAGTTTGAGCATTGGTTGAAACCAAAATAATAGTCAGGCTAACCGCAATAATAAGACGGTATAAACCATACCAAGTGCCCAAACGAAAAATCGTATGGGACAGGGATGAATTTAAAGGAGAGTGCATGTAAGTCTGATTATGGTTTAATCAGACCGTAGCGAATCGCAAGATGTGTAAGTTTTACATCGCTATCAATTGCTAACTTTTCAAAAATACGATAACGGTAAGTATTTACAGTTTTCACGCTCACAAAAAGTTTATCGGCAATTTCTTGTGCGCTAATACAGTTGACAACCATCATGGCAACTTGCATTTCACGTTCTGATAACGAATCAAAAGGGGATTGTTGGGTGTCGGATAAATATGAGCTTGCTAGTTGTTCGGCAATATCAGCACTAAAATATTTACCACCTTGCATCACTTTATTAATTGCACGAACCATCTCGGCAATTGGTGCACCCTTAGTGATATAACCTTTTGCACCGGCTTTTAGCAATAAAGACGGGTAGGGTTCTTCGGCAAGGCCGCTCACAGCAATGACTTTAGTCTCTGGAGCTGTTTGTAATAAACGACGCGTTGTTTCTACGCCACCGATGCCCGGCATGTTGACATCAAGTAGTACGACTTGCGGATGTTGTTGGCGAACGATAGCAATTGCTTCTTCCCCAGATTCGGCTTGTCCAATTACCTCAACATCTGCATGATCTTCTAACATACGGCAAATACCCGTACGTACCAGTTCATGGTCATCGACAACTAAAACTGTAATCAAGAAGACCTCCTTTCTTTCAAAAAACAAGTTTTTTGTTACATAAAGCAAAATAAGCTTGCAATGGAATGACAAAATTAGCAATCCTATTCTTCTATAGTGAGCGAATAGTTGTGCACAATTGTGTCGGTAAACCTTTATACCTTATATCTCAAATGTAAGGCATAATGATAGTAAGCGCAAATGTGTGTCACCCTGAGTCGAGTATTGTGCCGTGAAAAATTCTAAAAAGTCTTTAATGCATGTGCTAAGCATGTCTATTTTGCTTAGTTTGAGTTCAACAAGCTTTGCAGAACTCGTCAATAACCCGTCCTCAGGGAGTACTGGTACTGCAAGTTTAAATTGGTCGGCAGCGGATGCCAGTCAACTTTTAAATGATGAAGATGATGAACCAACTCCGCAAGGTTCAACATCTGTAACTACAACTTTGCGTGGCAGTAATGCACCGAAAGTTATTAGCTCTACACCTAGAGTTGCTCCAATTCGCGATACTGGGGGTTTTAATGCCCAGCCGAGTGTAAGTGCACGTGCTGCACTTGTCATGGATGCGCAAACAGGTGAGGTTCTTTATAGTAAAAATACCAATGCATCGGTACCGATTGCGTCTATTACCAAATTAATGACAGCAGTTGTAACGGCAGATGCGCGTTTAAACATGTCAGAAGAAATTACACTTGAGCAAATTGATTTTGCTGGTGCAAATGGTAAAAACTCAAGCTCAACCTTACGTGTTGGCGACAAGATGAACCGTGCAGAAGTTCTTCTGTTTGCTCTAATGAAATCTGAAAACCCAGCGGCAGCAGCTTTAGCGCGTACTTATCCGGGTGGTCGTCCTGCATTCGTAGCAGCGATGAATGCTAAAGCACGTTCTTTGGGTATGAGTGCAACTCATTATTATGAATCAACTGGTTTAGACCCACGCAATGTTTCTTCTGCACGTGATTTAGGAATTTTGGCGAGTACAGCATCTCAGTATGGTTTAATCCGTCAATTCTCAACTACACCGACTTATGATTTTAACTTGGGTTATCGCGTGTTGAAATCTAACAATACTAATGCGCTAGTGCGTAATGGTGGCTGGAATATCAACTTGTCTAAAACTGGTTATATCAATGAAGCCGGTCGCTGTGTCGTGATGCATACCACTGTAAACTCACGTCCGGCAGTAATTGTATTGCTTGGTGAGCCAAGTACACAGGCACGTAATAACGATGCAACTAACTTATTGGGTTGGTTGAGTAATTTGCCAAAACGTATTTAATTTAAATATTTAAAAAACGCTTCTTTTAAGAAGCGTTTTTTTATGGCTTTTAAAAAAGCATAAAAAAACGGCTGTATTAAACAGCCGTTTCTTATAAAAACTCAGATCTTACATATTAGATAAAATCGAATCTTTTACTTGGTCCATCGTTGCATCAATTGACAACATCACTGCATCAGCACATTGTTTAATTGCAGTATCAGGATCTTTCAAGCCATTACCAGTTACTGTGCATACGATGACAGAACCTTCAGCAATTTTACCTGCTTTAATGTCACGGATTGCGCCGCCGATAGAAGCAGCAGACGCTGGCTCAACAAATACACCTTCATACATAGAAAGTAAGCGTTGAGCTTCTAAAATCTCGCTGTCTTGAAGTTCATCAAACCAGCCTTTAGAGTCACGTACTACAGCTTTTGCATGGTTCCAGCTTTGCGGGTTACCAATACGAATTGCAGTTGCAACAGTTTCAGGGCTTTCAACAGGAGCACCACGTAAGAATGGAGCTGCGCCAGAAGCTTGGTAACCTACCATTGTTGGTAAGCCTTCTGGTTTAGGGCCAGTGAATTGATCAGTCGCAGCATCGTAAACAACTTGTTCGAACTGATCAGCAGGTTGGTTTGCTACAGCTTCTGTATAACCCATCCAGTGAGCTGTGATGTTACCTGCGTTACCTACTGGCAAGCAGTGATAGTCAGGAGCGCGACCTAAAGCTTCAACGATTTCATAAGCAATGGTTTTTTGACCTTGCAAACGGTAAGGGTTGATTGAGTTTACAATCGTTACAGGTGCTTGATCAGCCACTTCTTTTACAAGACGCATACCATCATCGAAGTTACCACGAATTTGCATAGTGATCGCACCATACATCATCGCTTGCGCCATTTTACCCATCGCAATTTTGCCTTCCGGAATCAAAACAAATGCTTTGATACCAGCGCGAGCAGCGTATGCAGCAGCAGCAGCAGAAGTGTTACCAGTAGATGCACAGATAATCGCTTTAGAGCCTTCTTCAACCGCTTTGGTTACAGCCATGGTCATACCACGGTCTTTAAATGAACCAGTCGGGTTTAAACCCTCATATTTCACATAAATTTCAACATCTTTGCCAATAATACGTGGAATATTCTCAAGTTTAATGAGTGGGGTGTTGCCCTCACCCAAAGAGATAGCACGAGTAGTTGCCGAAACTGGCAAACGGTCACGATAACGATCTACAAGACCAGTATAACGATTGGCATTAGACATGATGGTGTTCCAATTAGAGGTGAAGCGGGAGAGGGAATCTTTCCCTCAACCTGATTAACTATCGAGCGATTCTAAACGAATTCTTACGATTTCGCCACGAATAGCAGGTAATGCTTGAATTTGCGCAAGAGCGTCATCCATTTTTGATTCAACGATTGGATCGGTCAAAATCACGATTGGAATAAGGTCTTTTAAGCGGGATTGTTGCATGATGGCATCAATGCTGATTCCAGCACGGCTTAAGATGGTCGTTACATCTGCAAGTACACCAGTCTGATCTTCAGCATTTAAGCGGATGTAATAACCTGTAGTCATTTCTTCGCGGCTTAAAATTGGCACATTTGTTAATGCTTCAAAAGCCAGCTGAGGAATTGTTCCTGCACCGTCTTCGGTATAAGAGATGTCACGCACAATATCAATTACGTCGGCAACAACCGCAGAAGCCGTTGGGCCAGCACCAGCACCAGCGCCGTAATAAAGCGTTGGACCTACTGCATTTGCTTGAACTAATACAGCATTTTTAACACCGTTTACATTCGCAATAAGCTGCTCATCTGGAATAAGTGTTGGGTGAACACGTAGCTCAATCCCTTTTTCAGCACGGCGTGCAATACCTAAATGCTTGATGCGGAAACCAAGTTCTTCGGCATATTTCACATCTTGCGCAGTGATTTTGCTGATACCTTCGGTATAGACTTTATCGAACTGAAGAGGAATACCAAACGCACAAGACGCTAAAATTGTAAGCTTGTGCGCAGCATCAATACCTTCAACGTCAAAAGTTGGGTCTGCTTCTGCATAACCGAGTTCTTGAGCTTCTTTTAATACATCATCAAATGCACGACCTTTCTCGCGCATTTCAGTCAGAATAAAGTTACCTGTACCATTAATAATGCCTGCTAGCCATTCAATATGGTTTGCAGCAAGGCCTTCACGAATCACTTTAATAATTGGAATACCGCCAGCTACTGCTGCTTCATAAGCAATTTGCACGGCATTGTCTTCAGCTGCTTTAAATAGTTCATTGCCATGTTCAGCAAGTAAGGCTTTATTTGCAGTCACGACTTGTTTGCCGTGTTTGATCGCTTCCATAATGACTTCGTAAGCAGGGTGGATCCCACCCATCACTTCTACAACCACATCAACGTCTGGTTGACGAACGATGTCAAGTAAGTCCGCGCTTTGTTTAATCCCTTCCAATTCAAGATCTGGACGAGGGCGGCGTGTTCCAACGTGGGTAATTTGAATTTCTCGACCGGTGCGACGTTTAATTTCAGCGGCATTTTCTTGTAGTAGTTTAAGGGCTCCTCCACCTACGGTTCCTAAACCGAGTATTGCCAGGCGAACTGGTTTCACGTCACACTCCATATCATCATTTAATCATTTAGTTGAAGCTAGATCATAGCTAAAAAAAACGCCAGACTCTAGCGCTTTTCATGCTTGTTCAATCAATTAGAGTGCGATGTTCGGAAAAGCTGATTAGATCAGTCTTTAAACATTGGTGGAAAAAGTATTAATTATTGAAAAAACAAAGCGCTGCAATATGAGCAGCGCTTTGTTGAAGAGATAGCTGATTAATCATTCATCAGCTTGGTGAATATTATTTATTCAATTTTTTAACCAATTCATCTGGTGTTAAGTAGCCACCCAAGTACTCGCCATCAACATTGTAGATTGCAGGAGTACCATTCACGCCCATGTTTAAACCAAGTTGATATTGTTCGCGGACAGGGTTTTTACATTGTGCAGGTGGAATACTAACGCCTTGTACAGCTTGGTTAAATGCAGCTTTACGGTCTGCACTACACCAAACGGCTTCCATAGTTGGCATAAATTGTTCACCACGTGGCCAAGCAATGTAACGAACCTCAATGCCTTTTTCATTAATCTCGGCTAAATGCTCATGTAATTTGTGGCAATAAGGACAGCTTGCATCGGTAAACACATAAATCACATGTTTAGCCTTACCACCTTTCGCTGGGTAAACAATCAAATCTTCATTTTTTAAAGCAGCAAGATGCTTTTTATTTTCTGAAGCTTGCAGGTTATCACCAATATTATGCAGCTCTTTGCCACCTAAACGAATGACATCACCCTGAATCAGGTATTTGCCATCACTGGTTGTATAAATTGATGTCATGCCTTCGAGATTTACCCAATATAAATTAGGAACTTCTGTCGGCTTGATATCTAAAATTTTGGCGTTGATATTTGCGTTCTTAAATTGTTTTTGCAAAGTTTCAATTAAACGCTGTTTAGCATTGCGTTCAATGATGGTTGACGCTTCCCCAGTAGCAGGTGCGGTCGCTGTGAGCGCATCTTCTTTTTGTGGTTTGTTTTCTTTAGAACAAGCACTGAACAGCAAGCTAGAAGCCAAAGCACAGGCAAGAAAAAGTTGAGATCGGGTAAAAGACATAGATAACCCTTATTTCATCAGTATTTATAGTCAGAAGCTGCTAAGCATAACAAAAAATCTAGTGTGTATTGTTAAAACTTTCTTAACCTTTGTGAACGAAATCAAACGATTGTTTGATGAATTTCAAATCATTCGCTTAAAAAATTTTAACCTCTAGGATGATGTTTTTCATGTAATTGTTGCATTCTCACTTGTGCCACATGGGTATAGATTTGGGTGGTAGATAAGTCGCTATGACCCAATAACATTTGTACTACGCGTAAGTCAGCACCGTGATTAAGTAGGTGTGTTGCAAAGGCGTGGCGTAAGGTATGAGGCGATAGTTCAGCTTGAATATTGGCTTGCAAAGCGTAACGTTTAATCGCATACCAAAAATTCTGACGGCTCATGATTCCGCCATGTTGAGTTAAAAATAAATAGTCAGTCGAGCTTTTGTAAAGTTGAGGGCGTGCATCGCTTAAGTAGCGCTCTACCCAATCACAAGCATATTGGCCTAAAGGTACCAAACGTTCTTTATTGCCTTTACCCGTAATACGTAAATAGCCTTGTTTTAAATTGATTAGCTCCAAGCGTAGGTTGATTAGCTCAGAAACGCGTAAACCACATGCATAAAGTACTTCAAACATCGCTCGGTCACGTAACCCCAAAGCTGTTGTAATGTCAGGCGCTTGAATAAGTGCCTCTACATCTTCTTCTGATAAATCTTTGGGTAAAGCTCGGCCAATTTTGGGTGAGTGATGTGTCGCTACCGGGTTATCGCTTCGTAATTTTTGTTCACGTAAAAATTTGTAAAACTGGCGTAGGGCAGATAAGCAGCGTGCGATTGAGCGTGGGCTTTTTCCTATTTTGGTAAGTTCAATTAAGACATCAGAAATGTCATCACTCGACCATTTCGGCAAGCTATTTTTTTTATGAAGTTCAGCACATTGAATCAGGTCAGATAAATAAGCATTACGAGTATGTGGACTCACTGTTTGTGCAACCAAATAGTCACGAAAACCTTGTAAAAAGCTCAAATGTTCAGGAATTTGAACAGGGCTTGGAATACGCGGTTTTTTACTTATCATAAACAATATCCTCTAAACCACTGTACTTTAAAAGAAACTTTAAGATTTGTCGATTAAAGTGGGTGAGAATTGAAATTTAACCTTATTTGGTAATTATTCTCATTTATATGTATACTAGAAAAAAAGGTTTTAGGATCGGATGCGGTGCGTTTATCAGCGTTGAAAGTGAAGCAAGCGGCTACCATCACCAAAGTAGATCGGATGACACAAACGTCCGAGCAAGAAGATTTGGTCGCAATTCGTTTGGAAAGTCTGGGCTTTGTGCCAGGTACTCGAATAGAAGTGATTACCAAGGGTATTTTTGGTGGTGATCCGATCTTAATCCAAATTGGCTTTACTCGCTTCGCTTTACGTAAGGCGGAAGCGGAAAAAATCGAGATTCAGTTAGAAGGAGTACCCGCATGAGTGATGCGCTACGTATTGCCCTTGTTGGGAATCCAAACTGTGGTAAAACTTCGCTGTTTAACCACCTAACTGGAACAAGACAAAAAGTTGCTAACTATGCGGGTGTAACCGTAGAGCGTAAAGTTGGTAACTTTCAGTTACCTTCTGGCCGTGCCGTTCGTGTACTAGATTTGCCGGGTACTTATAGTTTGCAGGCAACTAGTCCCGATGAAGAAATCACTCGCGATGTCTGCCAAGGTAAAATTGCCGAAGAAGGGCAGCAAGATGCTTTTTTATGTATTGTCGATGCGACCAACTTAAAACTGCACTTGGGTTTGGTGCTTGAAATTATTGAATTAGGACGCCCAATTCTGGTTGTATTGAATATGATGGATGAGGCGCGTCGTCGCGGTATTCAAATCAATACACAGAAGTTGTCTGAGCGTTTAGGTGTTCCTGTCGTTGAAACGGTTGCTGTACGTAACTCAGGCATTGAAAACTTATTGCATGCGCTTGACCAAGAAAAATATACCGTACCGCATACAGAGCTAAGTGGTTTAAGTGGTGGACATCATCAAAAAATCGAAATGATTTTTAAAGATGTGGTTCATTTTGTTGATCATGATGATAAACGTACTGATTTTCTAGATCGAATTTTCTTACATCCTGTGTTGGGTTTACTCAGCTTGGCAGTGATGATGTTTATTGTCTTTCAGGCAGTATTTGCTTGGGCTGAACCTTTTAAAGCTTTAATCGAAGATGGTGTCATTCCATGGTTAGGTGAATGGTTAAATGGAGCTATTCATCAACCTGTGCTACGCAGTTTGGTCGTAGATGGTGTTCTGGCGGGAGCGGGCACTGTATTGGCATTCTTGCCACAAATTTTGATTCTCTTCTTCTTTATTTTGGTACTCGAAGAATCAGGTTATTTACCGCGTGCAGCGTTCTTGCTCGATAAATTAATGTTTAAAGCTGGCTTGAGTGGCCGTTCTTTCATTCCATTATTATCGAGTTTTGCATGTGCCATTCCCGGCATTATGGCAACTCGAAGTATCAGTGATTCGCGTGATCGTTTTACCACGATCATGGTTGCACCTCTTATGACATGTTCGGCACGTTTGCCTGTCTATGCCTTGTTAATTGGTGCATTTATTCCAAGTCAAACTGTTTTAGGGATCTTTAACTTACAAGGTCTGGTGCTGTTTGGTTTATACATGGCAGGTATTTTAAGTGCGCTTTGTGTTGCCTTTGTGATGAAGTTCTTACGTAAAGACAAATCACAACATGCCTTATTAATGGAACTGCCAAGCTATCGTTTTCCTGACCCAAAAAGTATTGCTATTGGGTTGATGGAGCGAGCAAAGATTTTCTTGCGTCGTGTTGGTGGGATTATTGTTGCATTAACCATTATTCTTTGGTTCTTGTGTACTTTCCCTCAAGCGCCAGAAGGCGCAACGCTACCAGCAATTGATTATAGTTTTGCGGGTATGGCAGGGCACTTTATTCAGCCTTTATTTGCACCGCTTGGTTTTAACTGGCAAATCGTGGTGGCATTAATTCCTGCGATGGCTGCTCGTGAAGTTGTAGTTGCGGCATTAGGTACGGTATATGCGTTATCTGGTGCTGACGATAATGCGGTTGCACAAGGGCTTGCCCATTTGATTAGTGCAAACGGCACAGGTTGGTCATTGGCTACAGGCTTGTCTTTATTGGTGTGGTTTGTTTATGCACCACATTGTTTAGCAACCTTGGCAACGGTACGCCGTGAGACAGGTTCATGGAAACATGTGGCAGTCATGACGGCTTATCTCTTTGGTTTGGCTTATCTCATGTCATTTTTAACCTACCAAATTGCATCACGCATTTGGGGTTAATAGGAGGCGCTTATGTTTGATTACCTTATTGTTGCTGTATTGGTGTTGTGGAGTGCCATTGTTGTCTTTAAAAAGGTATTTCCTCAAACGTCCGCTTCAGTATTTCTTGCCCTATCAACCCAGTGTCAACGCTTGGGCTGGCAGCGTTTGGCGGCATGGCTGAAGCCTAAACAGGCTGCTGGTTGTGGTGGCAATTGTGGCTGTTCTACGGATGATGCCCCTGCACAAAAGTCTGCTCCTGTGCAAACGGTGAAGTGGCGCTAATTTTTCTGTATAAAAAGCCATCGAATGATGGCTTTTTTACGCACTGACACAAAAAAAGTAGAATAAAAGTCAAACTGAAAAAGTATTCAAAACAGCAAAGTGCTAACATTTTTGCCATTCTGTCGATTGATAAATTGTGGGGCAAAAATGTTAATACAACGTGGTGGGTTAAAAGTTGTAGCAGGCTTGGGTATATCAGGTGTTTCTGCTGTAAATTTCCTGCATGAACAAGGCTACCAAGTTGCAGTAACAGACTCTCGTCCCACACCTCCCGGCCATGATCAAATTCCTGCAGAAGTAAAGACCAGTTTTGGTCAGCTTGATCAAGAATTACTATTACAAGCAGAAGAAATTATTTTAAGCCCGGGCCTTGCACCACAATTACCAGAAATTCAGGCAGCCATTGCTCAAGGTATTTCTGTAGTAGGTGATATTCAGCTACTTCGCCGTGCAACAGATGTGCCGATTGTCGCGATTACAGGCTCTAATGCGAAGAGTACTGTTACTACTCTAATGGGCTTAATGGCCAAAGATGCAGGTAAGAAAGTTGCTGTTGGTGGCAATCTTGGTCGTCCAGCTCTAGATTTATTAAAAGATCAACCAGAGTTATTGGTACTTGAGTTATCAAGCTTCCAGTTAGAAACCACATCTCACTTAAATGCTGAGGTCGCTGTAGTCCTTAATATGAGTGAAGATCACTTGGATCGTCACGGAAACATGTTGGGTTATCACAAGGCAAAACACCGTATTTTCCAAGGTACCAAGAAAGTTGTATTTAACCGTGATGATGCTTTAAGCCGCCCTCTTGTACCTGATACAACCCCTATGCAAAGCTTTGGACTAAATGCACCTGACTTAAACCAGTATGGCGTTTTAAGAGATGCTGACGGGACACTTTGGCTTGCTCGTGGCTTGCAGCGTTTAATTAAAAGCTCAGACTTATATATTCAAGGTATGCATAACGTAGCCAATGCTTTAGCCTGTTTAGCATTAGGTGAAGCAATTGGCCTACCTATGGAGTCTATGCTTGAAACTTTAAAACATTTTAAAGGCTTAGAGCATCGCTGTGAGTATGTAAAAACCGTGCATGATGTACGTTATTACAATGACTCTAAAGGAACCAATGTTGGCGCTACACTTGCAGCAATTGATGGTTTAGGTGCTGCGATTGAAGTGAAGAAAGGTAAGGTAGCCCTAATTTTGGGTGGGCAAGGTAAAGGCCAAGACTTTGCTCCGTTACGTTCTTCTATCGAAAAGTATGCCAAAGTTGTGGTATTGATTGGTGAAGATGCTCCAGTCATTGAGCAGTCTATTCAAGGTGCAACTAAAATTTTACATGCAGCAACGCTTAAAGAAGCTGTAGAGCTGTGTCAACGTGAAACGCATGCTGAAGACGTGGTGTTACTATCACCAGCGTGTGCAAGTTTTGATATGTTTAAAAGTTATAATGACCGTGGTCAGCAGTTTGTTGCCTGCGTCAATTCGTTGGTTTAAAGAAATATTATGATTAGGAATGTAGTATGGCAGGCTTAGCTCAGACCACAATCCAGAAAATCAATCAGTGGTATGAACGGATATTGCCTAAATGGCCAGCGGAAGTGACACCACGTAATGTTCTGATTTTCTGTGTCGTTGCTTTGTTATGTATCGGATCGGTGATGGTTGCATCTGCTTCCATGCCTTATGCCGAATATATGCATGAGAACCCGTTTCACTACGTCATCCGCCATGCAATTTCTATTGCGGTTGCTGGGGTAGTGGCGTATTTGACTTATCGAATCTCACTGAATACATGGTTTAAAAACACTTTCCCGCTGTGGTTATTAACCATGGTGCTGTTAGTTGCTGCTCTGGCGGTAGGTTCGGAAGTCAATGGTTCTACTCGTTGGATTAAAATCGGTGGTTTTACCTTGCAGCCTACAGAAGTTGCTAAGGTTATGATGGCAATCTTTACAGCAGACTATGTGGTACGCCGTGCTAAAGAGGTTCGTACGCATTGGAAAGGCTTGCTACGTCTAAGTGGTGTGATGGCAATTACGGTTGGTTTGATTATTGCCGAGCCTGACTTGGGGGCAACGATCGTTATTGTCATGATGATGGTTGGGGTATTCTTTTTAGCTGGTGCACCACCAACGCAGTTCTTGATTATGCTAGGTGCGATTGTCACCGGTATTGTGTTCTTAATCTTATTTGAGCCTTATCGTTTTCAACGTTTGATTTCATTTACTGACCCATGGGCAGACCCATTAGGTGTGGGTTATCAGTTATCAAATGCACTCATGGCATTTGGTCGTGGTGAATGGTTTGGAACAGGTTTGGGACATAGTGTTCAAAAACTATCTTATTTACCTGAAGCACATACTGACTTTATGTTGGCCGTGTTAGGTGAAGAGTTTGGCTTCTTTGGTATTTCGATTGTCATTGGCTTGTCTTTCTTGATGTTGGCCTGTTGTATCAAAATTGGTCATCGTGCTTTGAAACACCATTATCTTCGCGCGGGCTATTTAGCTTATGGCATTAGTATTATTTTCTTACTCCAGATTTTGGTAAATGCGGGTATGAACATGGGCTTAATGCCAACTAAAGGTTTAACTCTGCCATTTATTAGTTATGGTGGTACGTCTTTAATGATGTGCGCAGCCATGATTAGTTTGATCTTAAAGATTGATGCATCAACTCAAGAAGTGAATCCTGAAAGAGAAGAATCAAATTTCTAAAGCATTTAGTTGTTATAAAAAGCCCGATATCAAATCGGGCTTTTTTATTTATAAATATGTTCCGCTGAGCTCTTGTTTATGAGGAATTAAATCTACATTCCACTGTGCTACAGCTTGCTTGAGCATGACTTCGGGGCGGTCTAAATCGACGTTTGGTTGGCCTAGTGCTTGTATAGCTTGTTGTAGTAATTGAGGTGCCTTGGTTAAATCAAGCGCATGGGCAAGGTTTTGTTTAGAAAGTTTTTGCCCTTGGTCATTCATAGCTAAAGGAAGATGCATATAGCTGAGTTTAGGATAATTGAGCAGTTGACCTAGCCAGATTTGACGTTCGGTATTATCTAAGAGGTCTGCACCGCGAACAACGTGAGTAATACCTTGCAGATAATCATCTACAACTACAGCAAGTTGATAGTTAATAATGCCATCGCGCCGTTTAAGAACAAAGTCTCCAAGGTCATATTGTAGATTGGAGCAATGGTATCCTTGTAGGCGGTCATCGAAACAAATTTGCTGATCTTGAACTTTTACCCGAATTGCTTGATCTTGAAAGTCGAGATGTAAATCACGGCAAGTGCCTGCATAGATTGCATTTGAACCGAGCATTTTACGGGTACACTGACAAGCATAAACCAGACCTTCTTTTTTAAGCTGGTCTAATACGCTTTCATAAATGTCTAGGCGGTCTTTTTGAAAGATAATCTCGGCATCGGGATCGAACTGAAAAGCTTCAATTGATGCAAGTATATGGTCTTCACTACCGGGATAGATACGTGGAATGTCGGTGTCTTCAACACGAACTACCCATCGCCCTTGATGAGCTCTGGCATCACAATAACTGGCAACAGCAGTAATCAGTGACCCGAAATGTAAAGGGCCGGTTGGCGAGGGTGCAAACCGACCTGAGTACGAAAAGCTGGGCTTTTCTTGAGTAGCTACAGCGGTCATATTAACCGTTATTTTGCTTCTCTTTAATTTCTGCCAAAGTTTTGCAGTCAATACATAACGTTGCAGTTGGACGTGCTTCTAAACGACGTAAACCGATTTCGATACCACAAGTTTCACAGAAACCGTAGTCTTCGTTTTTAATCGCTTCCATAGATTGTTCAATTTTACGAATTAATTTACGTTCACGGTCGCGTGTACGTAATTCAATTGCAAATTCTTCTTCTTGGGTAGCACGATCGTTTACATCTGGCAGTGCAGTTGATTCGTCTTGCATCGTATTTAAAGTACGATCAACTTCAGACATTAATTCAGCTTTCCATGCTTGCAGAATTTGTCGGAAATGCTCGAGCTGTCCTTCAGACATGTACTCTTCATTTTTCTTAGGTTGATAAGGTGCAATACCAAATAAACTTGCAGTTGTGCCTATGTCAGAAGTTTTAGGTTTCACTTTACGTGCACGTTTTGCAGAAGCTTTATCACCTTCTACTACAACTTCTGTATGTTCATCCAAAACTTGGTTGTGGTTGTCATTCGCCATAATAGGGCATTCCTCATCATACACGTATTATCTATACGCAAAAAATATGGTGATATGCAAGTGTTTTTATAGAAAACCATCGATGGGATTTTCCCATCGGGTCGTCATCATATAGATTTTTCCCGCAAGATGATAGTCATTCTGACCCGTAAATATTTTCAAAACGTGTTTACCCCAGTCATAATTCTATATAAGCATATAAAAAATAGGGTTAATAGCCTGAAATATCAGTATTTATAAGGGTTTTAAAATTTTCAAGTCGAAATACTTTTGTTTCAAAAGTGCCATCATTATTCAGACGAATGTAACGATAACCCGGTGCATTTTGGTCGAGCGCAAAATCTTTACTAAACGGTTTAAATTGCACACTTGTTGAAGGTGTGGAGAAAAACTCGATACCTTGCCAAATATTAAGAGAGTCTTGATGGACATGTCCGCAGACCAATGCCTTTACATTTTTAAACGGGCTTAACGTATCTAGAAGGGCATTTGAGTTTTGAAGCTTATGATGATCAATCCATTTTGATTTCATGGCAAATGGATGATGATGACAAGCCAGCAAAACTGGATGATCTGCGAATTGTTCAAGCAAATTCGCTAGATTTTTTAATTGTTCTGAAGACAAATGACCATCTATTTTTCCTTTTACGGCACTGTTGAGCATAATGATGCGCCAGTTGCCTAAACCTACAACCACAGGTTCCTGATGATTTTCGTTATGCAAAGGAAAGTGGTCCACATTGTCATGGTTACCTAGCGTATGAAAAAAAGGTAACCCCAAGGTTTGCATAAAGTTTATATAACGCTTGTAGGTAAGCGGTGTCGGTGCTTGTGCGAGGTCTCCAGTATGAATAATCGCGTCTGCTTCAGGATGTTGCTTTAATATCTGTTTAATAATGGCATGGAAACTTTCTTCAGGATTCATCCCGACAAATTCTAGCTGTGGATACTCCAATAAATGTGTATCGGTAATTTGTATGATGACATGATTTTTTTGTGAAAGTGTTGAGACTTGAAAAGTCACCGTCCTACCTCTTCGGATTTATTATCGTTTTGCTGTGTTGAGCCAGCCATTGCAATGCCATAATAACAGGGGCATTTCTTAAACGTCCGCTGTCGAGTAGTGTTTGAATTTCACTATAACTAAACAAATGTAGCTGAATATTTTCACCCTCATCATCTACCCCAAAAATACCGCCTTCATCGGGTAAATTGGTTTCGGCAACATACAGGTGAAATAGCTCGGAACATGCGCCTGCTGATGGGTAAAAACTAAATAGATGTTCTAAATCCTGAACTTCACAACCTGATTCTTCAAGGCTTTCACGTCGAATACAGTTTTCTGGTGATTCATTGCCATCTAATACCCCAGCAATAACTTCAAGCTGCCATGGTGATTGAGAATCACCTAAAGCACCCACACGAAACTGTTCAATCAGTGCAAACTGTTGTTTTTGGTCATTGTAGAGAAGAACACCAGCTGCTTCAGGCCGATGTACAAGTTCGCGCTGCAATACAGGAGTATATTCAGACTGATTAAATAGACGATGTCGAAGGCTAACTTTTTCAACTTGAATAAAACCACGGAACAGAGATTCACGTGATGTTACTTCGACATCTTTAGATGTATAACTTGGACGCTCGACAATACTCATGATTCGATCAGGACGAAATCTATTTATTTCATCCTAACCGAGAATCATGTCTAGGCAAGTGTTTTTTTTGAATATTTACACTTTATGATACAGTTTTTGTCCTTGCTCTTGATAAACCTCTTTCATCGCTTTGAGGCCTTCTTCAACCTCTGAATCGTTATTGGTGAGATTGTTGGCATAGTCACGTACATTCTGGGTGATTTTCATTGAACAGAATTTCGGGCCACACATTGAACAGAAGTGAGCAGATTTATGCGCCTCTTTTGGTAAGGTTTCATCATGCATACTACGTGCTGTGTCAGGGTCTAAACTTAAGTTGAACTGATCATCCCAACGGAATTCAAAACGAGCTTTTGACAACGCATTATCGCGCACCTGTGCACCCGGATGTCCTTTAGCAAGGTCAGCAGCATGTGCTGCAAGCTTGTAGGTAATAATTCCATCTTTAACATCTTTTTTGTTTGGTAAGCCCAAATGCTCTTTTGGCGTCACATAGCAAAGCATGGCTGTACCATACCAACCAATCATGGCTGCGCCAATTGCAGAAGTAATGTGGTCATAACCCGGTGCGATGTCAGTTGTTAATGGCCCAAGCGTATAGAATGGCGCTTCTTTACATACTTCTAACTGCAAGTCCATGTTCTCTTTAATCATGTGCATTGGTACATGGCCTGGTCCTTCAATCATGACTTGAACATCATGTTCCCATGCACGGTGAGTCAGTTCACCTAATGTTTTAAGTTCGCTGAACTGCGCTTCGTCATTGGCATCTTGAATACAACCCGGACGTAAGCCATCACCTAAGCTAAATGAAACATCATAAGCTTTCATAATTTCACAGATTTCATCGAAATGTGTGTATAAGAAGTTTTCTTCATGGTGTGCTAGACACCACTGAGCCATGATTGAACCACCACGCGATACAATACCTGTTAAACGGTTTGCTGTAAGCGGCACATAGCGAAGCAAGACACCTGCGTGAATCGTGAAATAGTCAACACCTTGTTCTGCTTGTTCAATCAGTGTGTCTTTGAAGATTTCCCAAGTTAGGTCTTCTGCAACACCATCCACTTTTTCAAGGGCTTGATAGATTGGCACGGTACCGATTGGAACAGGTGAGTTACGAATAATCCATTCACGTGTTTCATGGATGTTCTTACCTGTCGACAAATCCATAATGGTGTCGGCACCCCAACGGGTTGCCCAAGTCATTTTCGCAACTTCTTCATCAATTGAAGAGCCAAGAGCTGAGTTACCAATATTGGCATTAATTTTAACCAAGAAGTTACGACCAATAATCATTGGTTCAAGTTCTGGATGGTTAATGTTGGCAGGAATAATTGCGCGACCTTCAGCAACTTCTTGGCGAACAAACTCAGGTGTAATTTCTTTTAAGTTTTTTGCACCAAAATTCTGTCCAGCATGTTGGCGCATATCAACACCTTCACGCTGGCGTTGATTTTCACGAATTGCAATATATTCCATTTCAGGTGTGATAATACCTTGCTTGGCATAGTGCATTTGAGTGACATTTTTACCTGCTTTAGCGCGGCGTGGGTTTTGAATGTGAGCAAAACGAATGTCAGCGGTACGAATGTCTTTTAAACGTTCCTGACCAAACTTTGAAGTTAAGCCATTAAGTACATCGGTATCATTACGTTCTTCAATCCAGTTTTGGCGAACTGAAGGTAAACCTTTATCTAAATCAATTTGAACATTCGGATCTGTATAAACACCTGACGTGTCATACACCATAACAGGTGGATTATGTTCACCGCCAAGTCCAGTAGGGGTATCTGTTAAAGAAATTTCCCGCATAGGAACCTGAATATCAGGGCGAGAGCCTTCAATATAAACTTTTTTTGAAGCGGGCAAGATGCGGGTTAAATCTTTTGCATCTTGTTCATGTTGTGCTGAAATTTCAGCAGAAGAAAGATTCGTTAACTGGTTCATCACATGATCCTTATGAATAACATCAACGAATCAAGCACGACCAAAAACGATGGCTGATTTATCTTTAAGGGATAAATTGAGGGCTATAAGTTTTTAGATGGCTTGATTCCTACGCAGGTCTTAACCTGATCAGGTTCAACGGTACTTGTGATCAAACTTGTGTTGCGATAACACGGAATTTACACAATCTCAGCGAGCTATTACTCGCGCTCCGTCAAGCGATTTAAAGACTAACATGTTTTAGGTTGGCTGGCATTGTCAATTTGTATCTATACAAACCGCATCCATGTGGCAGTCACGGTAGCTTTGAGTATTCCATGGTGACTCTAGTTTTAATAACTGCTCAAGCTGTTCATGCACAAGCTGATAGTTTGATTTTTCCTGTCCATTTTCATCCATTAAATCTAGGTTAAACTGCTTATTTCGCTCTTCAACTGGAGTGGCAATAAATTTAAGAAACTCTTGGGCAGGTTTCGCTAAACTCGACTGTTTTTGTGTAGATAAAAATTGAATTTGTTGTAAAGCATCTTTATCAATCCATGTGTTTGGAGCAAACTCATCGGACACAGGCGTATTATCTAAGCCAAAGAAAATAAAGTATCGGTACTCATTAAATAATAATTTTGCATCGCTAATAAAATAACTCTTTGGATATTTTTGAATAAATTTCTCCCAAAATAATGCACGCTCAGTAAGCTCTTTCCATGAGATAGCCAAAGCACCGTCGTCATAGAAAATCTCTTTATTGTCTTTTGCCATACGCGTTAAGAACTCTTTTTGGTCAGCGGGTAGGGCTTTAGCAAAAACATCAACTAAATAGTTTGGCTGACGTCGATACGTAAACATGCCTTCACCTTGATAGAGAAGTTCGATATAGGCTTGGCCCTCATGTTGAATCAGATATTGATCACGAGCACTAAGCTGATCGAATAACTTTTTCTTGGTTTTCATTGTTTTTTTAGCATCTAATGGTTCTTTTTCTAAAATGGCATAGCCAAATGCCTCAAAAGCTTTCGCTGTTTTTTCATTATCGTCTTGTTTAAGGAAACGTTGATACATGGCGGTTGAAGCATTCATTAGCTTAAGTTGTTCCTCATTTTTTAATGATGGAACACAGGCTTTGAGTTTTTCATTAATTTGGTTTAAGTCTTCTATTTTGTTGTTTTGATTAATTTTTTTCATTGCAGTCATAATTTGTATACAACTACTTTCTTGTTTTTGGGTAGCTTCTTGTTTAGTAGTTTTTTGTTCTTTAGATACAACTTGATCTTGCTGTGAGGTTTTATTGCAACCGGCTAAAAGTAGTGCACTGCACATACTCATTATTAAAACTTTTTTCATGATTGTATTTTTATCAAAGTGAATATTGCTCAAATTATAACTCGGAAAAAGATTGCATCATTGTTAGAAATCTTTATTATTAGGTAGGTCGGTCTACTTAAATTAAAACTATGAATGATAAAACAGCAAGACAGAAAATTCTCGATGCCGCTTCAACTTTGTTTTATAACGACGGCATTACTGCAACTGGTATTAACTCAGTTACGACTAAAGCAGATGTAGCCAAGATGTCGCTTTATAATAATTTTTCTTCAAAAGGTGAGTTGGTCGATGCCTATATTGCTGCGCGGCATCAAGAGTGGTTAGACCTGTATCAAAACCGTTTAGCAACAACAAAAACAGCTACAGACGCTATTTTGGCCGTATTTGATGCCTATCAAGACCATGCGGAATTTGCCTATGAAAAAGGCTTTCGAGGATGTGGGCTTTTAAATGCTGCCGCAGAGTTTCCCGCGAATAGTTCAGGTCGAAGTTCGGTAAGACAACATAAAGAAGAAGTTGAGGCTATTGTTGCCGAGCATTTAAAAAAATTAATACCAGACTCACAGCGTGTTAACTATGTGGCTACACAGCTTTCATTTCTTTTAGAAGGCTCTATGGCACGAGCAGGGTTGGAAGGCAACAGTCGTCAACTGCTATTAGCAAAGCAAATGGCAGAAGACATTTTAAATAGAGAATGTTCAAATGATTAGCCTCATTAAAAATAGTAACTATGGAGGCACAATTGCGATTTTAGTTGCCTCTATTTTGTGGGGAACAACAGGTACTGCGGCGGCATTTGCACCGACACTTGGCCCACTTGCTATTGGTGCCGCAGCGATGGGCGGTGGAGGTCTGTTACAAGCTTTAGTTGCATCCCGAGCGATCCGTGAAAACCGACAATTTATAAGGGAGAATCTTTTAATACTGCTTTTGGGTATAGTGGCGGTGGGTATTTACCCGTTAGCTTTTTATTCCTCAATGCATTATGCCGGCATTACGATTGGTACTGTGGTTTCAATTGGCTCGGCTCCACTGATTGCAGCAATTTTAGAGCGGTTTTTTGATCGCAAAGCTTTGTCTACCATCTGGTTTCTAAGTTTTGTCTGCGGTGTGCTTGGCGTAACGATGTTGTCGATGGGTGAAAGTCATGCGGTTCTAGATAGTACAAATCAATGGAATAAATACTTCGGTATTTTTCTTGGACTTGTCGCAGCTACAACTTATTCGCTTTATTCATGGACTGCAAAAAAATTAATAGATCGAGGTGTTGCCTCTAAAGCTGCAATGGGCATGATTATGGGCGGCGGGGCAGTTATTTTGCTTCCTACTTTGTTGGTTACAGGTGAAGGATTATTACAAAGCTCAACCAATTTACTTGTGGCTGGCTATATGATGTTAATTCCTATGTTTTTGGGTTATTTACTTTTCGGTTTTGGACTAAAAACAGTAAATGCCAGCAAAGCGACTACCTTAACTTTATTTGAACCTTTAGTTGCTGCGATTTTTGCGATTGTGTTAGTGGGTGAGCATGTTTCATGGTTGGGTTGGATCGGCATGTTTTTGATTTTTATTTGTATTTTAATATTATCAAAAACTCGGAACACTTAAAAAAACTAAAACTTTTAATGGCTTGAGTTTGATTCAAATTTTTCTTAGTCTTAAAGCCAAGTTTTATCGTTGATTTAAACAATGAAAATAAAATTAATGCTTGTGGCGGGTTTATGGAGTTTTACCTCGTCAAGTTTTGCTTTAGATTTAGTTGAAACTTATGAGCGCGCGAAACAAAATGATCCGACATGGCAAGCGAATCAACAACAATTTGAAGCAGATCAGCTCAATTTAGGCTTAGCAACGGGTGCTTTATTACCGACAGTTACCTTGTCTGGAAAAATTAATCGTAATAGCCAAACAGTAAAACGTTCGAATTTTCCGGGTATTGATCAAGAAGGGCTGTCAGATGCGTTAGTGAGTAATACATCGACCACTAAACAAGCAACTTTGTCTGCTCGTCAGCCTCTTTTTCGTATGGATGCATGGGAAGGTTATAAACAAGTTAAAACCTCAGTTGCTCTTAGTGAAATCACTTTAAGACTGCAAAAACAAGATCATGTTTTAAATGTCGCAGAAGCTTATTTTAATGTACTTCGTCAGCAAGCACTTACTGCTGCATATTTACAAGAAGAAAAGGCTTTACTTGAACAGCTCAACATGATGAATGCCAAGCTTAAAGAAGGTTTGGTAGCGCGTAGTGATGTGAGTGAGGCAAATGCTCAATATCAAAGTGCCAGAGCCAATCGTATTGCGACCAATGTACAGATTCTATTAGCTCAAGAGCAACTATCGGAATATATTGGCCCCTATCAAGATAAGCTTGCAGTTTTACGAAGTGATTTTACTTTTCAAAAACCTTATCCAGCCCAGCTTGATGATTGGTTGAATTTAGCCCAGCAACAAAATTTAAAAATTCAGCAAGCACGTTTACAACGACAATATGCTGAAGATCAACGCCGTGTGGAAAAAGCTGCACTTTATCCACAGATAGACGCAGTTGCCAGCTATGGCTATACCAAACAAACACCAGAAACACTCATTTCAACTGACGGGAAGTTTGACCAAATTGGTGTGGAGATGAACTGGAGTTTATTTAATGGAGGACAGACTCGAACCTCTATTAAAAAAGCCAGTGTAGAGTTAAATAAAGCACAAGCCCAACTCGATGCGGCCATTCGCCGTGCCAATGTTGATGTAAAAAGTGCTTTTATGCAGGTAGATACCGACCGTGCAAAACTTGAAGCAAGAAAAGCAGCAATGGATTCTTCGGCACTTGTGTCGCAAGCTTCAAAAGCCAGTTATAACGAAGGCTTAAAAAGTATGGTTGATGTTTTATTGGCGCAGCGTAATGCTTTTTCTGCAAAACAGGATTATCTTAATGCTCAATATGACTATTTATTAAATGTACTGCGTTTAAAAGCTGCTGTAGGCCAGTTAGGTGAAAAAGATCTGGTCGAATTAAACAGCTGGTTAACGTATCAGTAATAAAAAATGCTTTTATCTGAATTTTAATTTTGTCATAAAAATTTAATGATTGATGTGTTTTAATGCTCAATCATTTTATCCCTGCGCCATCATGTTGGAGGCTTCCTTGAGTCCAAGTAATCCGGTGTTAAGCCATCATATTTCTTCTCAATTTAATGAAGATTTGCAAGATGTGAACACAAAGTTTATGACCATGGGTGGCTTGGTCGAACAACAGGTTGCCAATGCAATTCATTCTTTGCTTGATACAGATGCGAATTTAGCAATTGATGTTCAATTTAAAGATAATGCAGTCAATCAATATGAGCGTGATATTGATGAGGGTTTGACACTCATCTTGGCGCGTCGTCATCCAGCAGCGATTGACTTGCGTATGGTTATTGCCATGAGCAAAGCCAATACTGACCTTGAGCGTATTGGGGATGAAGCTGCAAAAATTGCCCGTATTGCACAGAACCTATGTGAAGAGGGTGGATCACCTCGTGGTTACATGGAAACCCGTCATATTGGTAACCAAGTACGTGTCATGATTCACGATGCCCTAGACGCTTTTGCACGTTTAGATGCCGATCAGGCTTTACGTGTACTTTTAGCAGACGCTGACATTGACCGTGAATATCAATCAGCAACGCGTACTTTAATGACTTATATGATTGAAGATCCGCGTCATATTGCTCGCGTAATTAACGTGATGTGGGTTTTGCGTTCTTTAGAGCGTATTGGCGACCATGCGCGTAACATTGCTGAACAAGTGATTTATATGGCGAAAGGTTTTGATGCTCGTCATACCAAAATTGAAGAAATTGAAGCAAAAGTCCACGAAAAATAATGCTTTAATTGAGAAAATAAAAGCCTTGTTTCAAACAAGGCTTTTTTATAACTAAAAATAATAGATAAAAAAATGTCCCGAACTTTGGGGGGAAGTTCAGGACAGAAAATCAAGTGCATTAAGAAAAAACACGACAGGGATCGTGTCTCACTTGCTATGGATTCATAATAAGGTTTCATTGAATTTATGTCATGTAGAGTCCTGTGCGCTCTATGTAAGGCTTTATATGTTTGTGTAAGTTTCACGTAAAAAAAGGCGGATCTATGTATATAGATCCGCCTTCTTAATGACGATAAGGTTAGAGCAAGCTAATTATTCAGGTTTCCAACCTTCTGCTTTTTCAACACTTTCATCATTATTGAAGAACTTCTCACGTTGTTCTTCAAGGAATTTTTTTGCATCTGGTTCAAACACATTTAAACGCTTTTCATTAATCAGCGTAGTTTGGTGCTGTAACCATTCTTGCCATGCTTGCTTAGAAACATTTTCAAAGAAATCTTGGCCTTTAGCACCAGGAAAAGGAGCGAAGTCTAGACCTTCCATTTCCTTTTGATATTTACGACAAAATACTTGGCGACTCATGATTTATCCTTAAGCGTATAACTGTTCTAAACGTGTATGGGCACGTGCAATTGCAGCTTCAACCTGTTTTGGTGAAGTTCCGCCAATATGATCACGTGCATTTACAGAAGCTTCTAGTGTTAAAGCTTTATCGAATACGTCTGCTGTGATTAAGTCAGAGAATTGTTGTAATTGCTCAAGTGTTAACTCAGATAAATCTTTTTCTTCAGCTACACCTAATGCAACAGCTTTACCTACAATTTCATGCGCATCACGGAACGCAACGCCTTTTTTCACTAAGTAGTCAGCAAGGTCAGTTGCAGTTGAGAATCCACGAAGTGCAGCTTCACGCATGATTTCAATATTCGGAACCAATGCAGGAATCATGTCTGCAAATGCCATAAGTGAACCACGAACCGTATCGATAGCATCGAACAAAGGTTCTTTATCTTCTTGGTTGTCTTTGTTGTACGCTAAAGGTTGACCTTTCATGAGCGTAAGTAAGCTAATTAAGTCACCAAATACACGGCCAGATTTACCACGAATCAGTTCTGGAACGTCCGGATTTTTCTTCTGCGGCATGATTGATGAGCCAGTACAGAAGCGGTCAGGAATATTCACAAATTTGAACTGTGCAGAAGTCCAAAGAATCAGTTCTTCTGACATACGTGATAAATGCATCATGATAAGCGCAGCTGCTGCATTAAATTCAATGGCAAAGTCACGGTCAGAAACAGCATCAAGAGAGTTTTCAGATACAGCTTCAAAACCTAAAAGTTCTGCTGTATAAGCACGATCGATCGGGTAAGTAGTACCTGCAAGAGCAGCGGAACCAAGAGGCATACGGTTAACACGCTTACGGCAGTCTTGAAGACGTTCTGTATCGCGAACTAACATCTCAAACCATGCCAATAAGTGATGGCCGAAAGTTACTGGCTGAGCAGTTTGTAAATGAGTGAAGCCCGGCATAATGGTATTTACATTTTTAGCAGCCAAGCCTAACAAGCCTTTTTGTAAACGCTCTAATAAACCTAAAATGTCATCAATTTCGTCACGTAGATAAAGACGAATATCAGTTGCAACTTGGTCATTACGGCTACGACCAGTATGGAGTTTTTTACCTGTAATGCCAATACGCTGAGTCAAACGTGATTCAATGTTCATGTGAACATCTTCAAGATCGATACGCCATTCAAAGTTTCCAGCTTCAATTTCTGCACGAATGGTGCTTAAACCTTCAATAATGTCGTCTCGTTCTGCTTCTGTGAGTACGCCAACTTTTGCAAGCATGGTAGCATGCGCAATTGAACCTGCGATGTCTTGCTTATAAAAACGTTGGTCAAACTGAACAGAGGCAGTAAATTCTGCTACAAAAGCGTCTGTCGCTTCAGAAAAACGACCACCCCACATACCTGAGGTTTGGTCTGGGGCTGCTGAATTAGGGGGATTTGAAGATGTGGTCATGGTGGCTCAGTAAAATAAAAAAGAGTATATCACTTGCCGAAGCTCAACAAACAAAGTTGTTTTCTACAGCATATCGAAATCAAAATTCCTCCTATTTTTTTACGAAAATTGATCGTTGGCAACATTTATTCGAATTAATTATCGCAAGTAATGTTTTGGCATTGGTTTTGGCTTTGGCTGAAGCGCAATCGTGGCATGCCTTAAGCGGGTCGCGCCTTTTACAATATATGATTTTTATTAACTGGGTGATTTTGTCTTTTTTTGCCTTAGTTGAATATTTTCAAAATTTTTTTAGTCAACTACAGCAAAAATATGCTTTGGCAATTGGCTTTGTTATGCTGCAAGCGATTGTGGTAGTGACCACCCTCATAAGTAATTTTTTTCAATTCGGAATCTTGAAAAGAACGAGTGATATAGCGCATGACTGGAGCATTTATTTTACCAATGTCCCTTTATATTTAAGCTATGGAATACTACTCGGCGCATTTTGTTTGCGCTATTTATATGTCAGAGAACAGTGGTTACATCAACAATATGCAGAATTAAATGCGCGTATTCAGGCCATGCAAGCGCGTATTCATCCTCACTTTTTATTTAATAGTTTAAATAATGTGGTGAGTTTAATTACGATAGACCCAGATAAAGCTGAAAGTATGCTGATTAGTCTGTCGCGTTTATTTAGAGCGAGTTTCCAAGAATTAAAATTGGTAAGCTTGTATGAAGAAATTGAACTCAGTAAACAATACTTAATGATTGAACAAATACGTTTAGGTGAGCGTTTACAAGTCGATTGGAAAGTGGAGCTTGAACCTTTGCAATTAAAGCAGGTCACGATTCCTTTATTGACATTACAACCTTTGTTAGAGAATAGTATTTTTCATGGGGTGGAACCAATGATGGGTAAGGCAACCATAGGGGTATTGGTTGAAATATTGCAAAATCAGGTCAGTATAGTCATTACCAACCCTTATACAGACGATACAATAAAATCACGGAAAGGGCATGGAATCGCTCTTGAAAACGTTAAACAACGCTTGAAAGCGTATTATGGGAACTCAGTTAGGTTCCAGGTATATAAGGGTGAAACTTTATATACCACTATTATGAGCTATCAATACCAATCAAAATAATAAGCCAGTCAGAGTTAACCATAAAAAAATGGACCAAGTTAACGGTGACAAGGAGGATGAATGAAGGTGCTAATTTGTGATGACGAGCCATTAGCAGTGGAGCGATTGTCACGTTTAGTTTCAAAGATGGGACATGAGGTTGTTGCAACAGCTCATCATGGCCAAGATGCCTTGGAACAGGCACGGCTTCATCAACCAGATGTGATTTTACTTGATATCCAAATGCCGGGTATGAATGGTCTCGTCTGTGCGGAACAATTAAGCCAGCTTAACCCTCGACCTGCTATTGTCTTTTGTACAGCTTATGATCAGCATGCTTTAGAGGCGTTTAAGTCACAAGCACAAGCTTATCTTCTTAAACCGATCGATCCTGCAGAACTTGAACAAGCTTTAAAGCAGCTAACGCAACTTACCCAAGCACAGCTCAATGCCTTGCCAAACCCTGAACTTTTACAGGATTTAAAAACACAAAGACATCAAATTGCTGCCAAAACCTACCGTGGGGTTGAACTGATTCCTGTTGAAAATATCTATTATTTTTTGGCAGATCAAAAATATGTCACGATACGTCATAAAAATGGCAGTGTATTAATTGATGAAACACTGAAAGAGCTTGAAACTGAATTTGCAGATCAATTTATTCGTATTCATCGAAATGCCTTGGTCTCAATTGCTTATTTAGATGGTTTAGAGCTTGTAAGTTCAGGTCAGTATCAGGTTCGTTTACGAGGCCTTGATGAAAGACTTTCTGTTAGCCGTCGTCATTTGTCTACGCTCAGAGAGCGGATACATCAGCTTTAACTTGCGCCTGTCTTATTTTTGCTGGTGAGATTTTACTTGCAATTTTAAGGGATCAAGTTAAGTTTAGGATGTATTGTTTGACCAGCCCATGCTTGAATTTATGAAAACCTTGAAAATTGCTACACGACAAAGCCCACTTGCTCTTTGGCAGGCAGAACATATTCGTGCCCGTTTGCAGGAGCTTCACCCAGATTTAACGGTAGAGTTGGTCAAGTTTGTCACGCAGGGCGATAAAATTTTAGATACGCCTTTAGCAAAAATTGGTGGCAAAGGGCTGTTCGTTAAAGAATTAGAAGCTGCTCTTTTAGATGGTCGCGCGGACCTTGCTGTACATTCAATGAAAGATGTGCCAATGGCATTGCCAGAAGGTTTAACCTTGGCAGTCATTTGCGAACGTGAAGATCCATTAGATGCTTTTGTTTCAAATCAGTTTGAAAAATTTGCTGACTTACCACAAGGAGCGAGAGTTGGTACATCAAGCTTACGTCGTAAATCACAAATTTTAAAACAACGCCCAGACCTACAAATTATTGATTTACGCGGAAATGTCGGTACTCGTCTAGGTAAATTAGATGATGGTCAATACGATGCGATTATTTTGGCAAGCGCTGGTTTAAAACGTTTAGGATTAGAAAATCGCATTCGTCATACTATCGAGCCAAATGTAAGTCTGCCTGCTGTTGGACAGGGTGCGCTTGGTTTGGAATGCCGTGCGGATGATCAAGAAGTATTAGCTTTAATACAACCTCTTTTACACATAGTGACTGATGTTTGCGTACGTGCTGAGCGTGCGTTTAATGCCTATCTTGAAGGTGGTTGTCAGGTACCGATTGCAGGTTATGCAACCTTACAAGATGGCAAAATTCATATTGAAGGTCGCGTCGGAAGTCCTGATGGGCAAACATTATTACGTGCTGAAATGACAGATGAAGCTCACAATGCTCAGCAGTTAGGTGAGAACCTTGCTCGAAACTTACTTGAACAAGGTGCTGGCGATTTATTAAAGGCTCTTTACTAAAACTATGCTGTTTATTAATACTCGACCTGACTCACGTGCAGCTGAATTAACAGAAGCTTTGCAAAATAAGGGGTATCAGGTCGAGTCTTTACCTCTTTTAGAGCTGGTTGCTCAGCCTTTTTCAGATTCACTCTTTCAACTCTATCAGCAGTTAGTCGAGGCGCAAGCTATAGTGGCTGTAAGTCCCACTGCGGTTGATGTGGGTATGCAGTACTTAACGCAAAGTGGTTTAAAGCTAGATAACTTAAAACATATTCAGTGGATTGCGGTTGGGCAGGCCACGGCGAATCGTCTCCATGAATATGGAATTGAAGCACATGTTCCAGATGTTGAAACTTCTGAAGGCATGCTCAGACTACCTATTCTCTATAATATGCAACAGAAGGATAGTGTGGCTTTTTGGAGAGGGGAAGGCGGCCGCCAATTTATGATGGACACTTTGCAGCAGCAAGGTATCCAGATTTTAAATTTTGTCTTATATCATCGGCAGTGCCCAGAAGTCTCATATTCAACATTTAAGCATCTGACACAGAATTCAAATTATAATTTAGAAAAATGGCTTGTCTTAATTACCAGTGAGGCAAGCTGGAAATATTGGTTGGAGCTTTGTTTAAATAATAATGTACAACCTGATTGTGTATATTTGGTTTTAGGACCACGTCTTTTTCAACTTGTAAAAAAATATCGCGATCAGCAACAGGCTCATTTTCACATTATTCAACTTGAAAATTTATCGCCTTCGGGGATGATTCATCACATTCAGGCATTATAAGGATTCGTATGAGAAAACTTGTTTCTATTATCATTTTGCTGGGCATCGCTTGGTTGGCTAAGCTTAGCTACGATATGTGGCAAATTTCTCGTACGGTTCCTGAGCTTCAGCAAAGCTTAATGCAATCGGAACAGCAATATGCCAATCTGAATGATCAGTTGGTTGCACTAAAGAGACAAGTTCAAACCCAGCCGGGTAGTGATGTTCAGTCGGCACCATCGACAAATAGCGAAATCATTCATGCAGGCATTGAGCCAACGGTATTAATTAAACAAAAATTAGACTTAATTCAGTTTGCGATTGATCAACAACAGTTTATTTATGCAGTAGATCATTTAACTCAGTTACAACAAGCATTGCCTCAATATGAAATTGCTCCAGCATTAAAACACAGCCTAAATCAGGCGCTTGAACAAGATAAACAAGCAATACAACAATACGTAATTGCTCAAAATCAGCGTCATCAAATGATTGACGATCTACTGCAAACTATCGATAAAAATATTCAGCAAGCATTGGCTCGACCTAAACTTGAGATGGATCAATCTGAGTCAGTGTCTTGGTGGAAGAAATGGTTCCGTATTGAAAAAGTAGAAACACCATCTATTAATTTAATGAATCGAAGTGTGGTGCTGAAAGAAGTGCAACTAAGGTTATTAATTGCCGAGCAGGCATTAAACCAAGGAAAAATGGCTGAATATCAAAATGAGCTGCAATCAGTAATGCAGAAATTAAATGAAATGCCAGATGCGACCAGTCAGCAATTGAAAAATCGTATTGCTAAAGTATCTCACTTATCTATCGTACCTGTACCTAAATTATCGACTCTTGGCCTACTAGGCTCATAAGGAGGGCATATGAAACATCTCCTATGGGTTTATCTTCTTATTAGTTTAGTACTTTTTGCAGCTTTAGCTTTACTTAGCTATGGCTACGGCATGGGATATGTTTATATCTACTGGCGACAGCTGCAATTGCAAACAAACGTGTGGGGATTAGTCCTTACTTTTGTCCTAATGAGTTTTATTGCTCAGTTAATATGGCTTTGGATTAAACGTTATTCTTCTCGTGAACAACGTAAAAGAGAGAATATTTTTCAGTTTAAAAACCTTCATCCCTATGAGCAATTGGGTATTGTCTGGCTATTAGAAGCTGCCGAAGATCAACGTGTCTTTATCGAACGGGTTTTTACCCAGTCGGGGCTTTTAAAAAATATTATTGATGCCAAGTTCTTAGTATTAAATGAAGATTACCCTAAGGCTCTAGATGCTTTAGATCAATCGCCACCGATGGCTTTTGAATTGGCAGAGTTACAGCGGATTGAAATATTTTTAGCTCAAAATGAAGCCGAACGTGCATTAACACATCTTGAGTTCTTATATCAGCATCAATTATCGCCATGGCTTGAAGAAATCGAGACAGCCTATCAACAGCGATTAACTGCGTTATGGGGGCAGCTTGCCTTACAGCAACCATGGTTATATTTACGTTCAATGAAATATGGATTATTGGACGCTGAGCATCGTGATTTATGGTTGCAGCAGCTTCTCCAACAATTTGATCAAGCTTCAATTGATGACTTGCATGCATTGCAACAGCGTTATCTAGATTTAGAGTCTGAGATTCAAACCAGACCCTATAGTAGTAAATTGCTGTGGCTAAAACTTTTGGCGCGTATGCCAGAAATGAGTATTCAGCATGAAACATTAACTTTGCATCTGCTCAAAGAGCAATTTGATCCAGAAGTATTTTATTTGTGGTTTCAGCAGCAACTGCTTAAGCAGGTTCCTGACTATGCCGACGTTGAAGAAAAGATAAATCAACTTGAAACTCAATATATGAATTTGCCAGTTTTAACATTTGCAAAATGGCATGTTTACATGGCAACGAATCGTCAAGCTGAAGCTGAAATATTATTAAGTTTATACCCTAATAATATTTTAATGAACTATTTACGTATTAAGTCCACCTTAAAAGAAGATGATGAGTTAATCAAACAGTTAAACCTAATCTTTGAAAATGATGCAAATTTTTTAAAATTTAAAATCTGAGGTAAAAATGAAAGAACTGTCTGTCTACCCTGTAATATACGACCAGAAAGTTGCATGGGGAGATATGGATGCTTTTGGTCATGTCAATAATGTACAATATTATAGATATATTGAAAGCTCACGTATTTTATATATGGAAAATGTAAATATATTGATCCCCAATATATATACTGTTGTTGCTTCAAGTCAGTGCAGATATTTAAAACCCGTTTTTTATCCTGATGTATTGAAAGTAGGGGTTCGTGTAGAAGAAATACGCAATAGCGCATTCCGTATGGCTTATATATTATGGAGTGAAGCACAGCAGCAAATCGTTGCGACGGGTGAAGCCATAATGGTCTGTCTAGATAAAACGACAGGGTTAAAATGTGAAATACCAAATGAAGTAAAAAGTAAAATAATTGAGTTAGAAAAATCAGTAGGACATGACTTAATACATTTAGCTTAAATAAATATTAAGAAAATATATTGCAATTATAATTATTAATGTAATTAAAAAGTAAATTTATAGCATTATTCTGATGAACTTGTCTTTTGAACTATTGCTTATTTAATAGATTATAAATACTATTGGTTATGATTTAATGTTTTAAATTTTGTCTGTATTATTTGAATTGTCAGTAAGACTGGAGTATTTATTAATGAAACCGGATATTAGTGAATTATCTGTTGAAGAGTTAAAACGCTTACAAGAAGAAGCAGAAGCTTTAATTGCAAGCAAAAAAGATCAAGCAATCGAAGATGCTTATAATCAAATTATCGAGATTGCTGAAAATGTAGGTTTCAGTGTTGAACAACTTCTTGAGTTTGGTGCTCAAAAACGTAAGAAAACTACACGTAAATCTGTAGAACCACGTTACCGTAACAAAAACAATTCTGAAGAGACTTGGACTGGTCGCGGTAAACAACCACGTTGGTTAGTTGCTGAAATTGAAAAAGGTGCAAAACTTGAAGATTTCTTAATCTAATTGTTTTTGCTTCTTAAAAAGCCAAGCGATTTTGCTTGGCTTTTTTATTTAAAAAAATAAAAATTCTTATTTTAAATATCAAGTCATCAATAAAGTGTTTAAATTCCTAATTAAATGTATTGTTGAGACTAAATTTACATTTAGAAGGATCATCTTAAATTTTCATGATTCTGTCATACGTTCAACTTATAGTCTTTAAGAAGATGCCAAGCTTGATTGCTTGGTTTTTTTATATGAAGTCAATTGGCGATGTTGAAAAAGTATGCATAATGTCAGACTAGAGAGGAACTCTCATATAAGGACGATAATTTGCATGTTGGTAAGGCTGAATGAAGAAAAAGTCTAAGCAATGGAAGTGGTGGTTTTTTGCCCTCATTGCATTTTTAATTTTTATTATTTTACAGATTCCAGCGACTTGGCTTATCTCTAAATTTTCAAAGAATAATCAAACTGTCCATAATGTGAGTGGGAATATCTGGCAGGGGCAAGCGGACTGGCATCGTGGTGCTCTGCGTGGCACCATTCATTGGAAAACAAGACCTCTAGATTTATTTTTATTACGCTTCGCTGCAGATGTTGATATTCATAGTGGTAATACACAGTTAACGGGGATTATGGCGTATGGTTTTGGCAAAAAAGTCATTGTAAGGAATATGACTGGGCAAGTTGCGCCAGAAACACTGAAGCAGATTGTGAATTGGCAATGGCCTGTAAATAGTATTCAACTTAAAGATATCCAATTTAATTATAAAAAAGAGCAAGGTTTTGCTGCGGTTGATGGTCAATTGCATTGGGGTGGTGGAGCACTCGTTTATACGATTGGTGATCGTCAAGATCGTATGAATATGCCTTCTTTAAGTGGACAGTTGACTGACCATAATGGGCAGCTACAAATTGATATTCGAGATCAACGCAATCAAAAAATGGCGAATCTTTTACTGGATGCCAATATGATGCTTGATGTTCAACTTACACAGCGTTTATTGCTTAATGTTCCATCTTATGACGGAAAAGCTGGTTTAGATACTTTTGTCATTAGTTCTCGTCAACCATTATTACAAGGTGGTAACTGATGAAAACATGGATTGATAAATTACAGCAGTTACAGTGGCAAAAGTTAGATCGACTCAGTGTAGTTGTCCTTATTATTTTAATTTTGTGGTTATGTTGGAAGCTGGCTTCATTTTTTTGGTTGGTAATAGCACCCCCTCAAATGATGCAGTTTGATCGGGTAGAGCTCGGTTCTCAACAACCTCAAATACCAAACATTAGTACTTTTTCAATTTTTAATGAACCTTCTGCCAATGCGGCTCAAGAAAATGTGAATCTAGAATTACAAGGCGTAATGGTTGGGTATCCAAACCAGTTTTCTTCTGCTGTTATTAAGGTTGATAATACTGCTGAACGTTATCGAGTTGGTGAAACCATAGGTTCTACCTCTTATCAACTGTCAGAGGTTTATTGGGATCATGTGGTATTGCGTCAAGGAAATGGTAGTACTCGCGAACTTCAGTTCAAAGGTTTGCCCAATGGTTTATATCAGCCTATGACGCCTAATGCATCACCGCAAGCTGTCACGCCATCTCAGCCTACGGCACCTGTGAATACGACCCAAGAAGCTTTGGGGCAAGCGATTCAGCAGATGCAAGGAAATCGAGATCAGTACCTCAAAGATATGGGGGTTAGTGGAGGCTCTGGTGAAGGATATGAAGTTACAGAACGTACACCAACCGCGCTTAGAAATAAGCTAGGTTTAAGGCCTGGCGATCGAATTGTCTCTTTAAATGGTCAAACGGTTGGACAAGGGCAAACGGATGTGCAATTACTTGAACAGGCTCGGCGAGCAGGACAAGTAAAAATAGAAATAAAACGTGGTGATCAAGTGATGACCATACAACAAAGTTTTTAGTGATAACACGTCACCATAAGAGTTAGGAAATATCGCGAGTTATGGCTTTATTGAATCATCAACGTCCACTTTGGGCATTACTTGCAGCAGCCCCATTGATTGCGACAGTAAGTAGCAGTGCCTATGCCCAAACATGGAAGATCAATTTACGTGATGCTGACTTAACTGCCTTTATTAATGAAGTTGCAGACATTACTGGTAAGAACTTTGCTGTTGATCCGAGAGTGCGTGGGAATGTCACTGTTATTTCGAATAAACCTTTAAATAAAGATGAGGTTTATGATTTATTTCTTGGGGTCTTAAATGTAAATGGGGTAGTTGCGATTCCATCTGGTAATACAATTAAACTTGTGCCAGATAGCAACGTTAAAAACTCGGGAATTCCTTATGATTCTCGAAATAAGGTTCGTGGTGATCAAATTGTTACACGAGTGATTTGGCTTGAAAATACCAATCCAAATGACTTAATTCCAGCACTTCGCCCTTTAATGCCGCAGTTTGCGCATATGGCTGCGATTGCAGGCACCAATGCTCTTATTGTCTCTGATCGAGCTGCGAACATTTATCAGCTTGAAAATATTATCCGTAACTTAGACGGAACTGGGCAAAATGATATTGAGGCGATTAACCTTCAGTCGAGTCAAGCCGAAGAAATTATTACTCAACTTGAAGCGATGAGTGCAACTGGAGCATCAAAAGATTTTAATGGTGCTCGTATTCGTATTATTGCTGATAATCGAACGAATCGTATTTTGGTAAAAGGTGATCCGGGAACGCGTAAGCGCATTCGCCACATGATTGAAATGCTGGATGTACCTTCTGCTGACCGTTTAGGTGGTTTAAAAGTTTTCCGTTTGAAATACGCAAGTGCTAAAAGCCTGTCAGAAATTTTACAAGGTTTGGTCACTGGTCAGGCAGTATCGTCGTCTGGTAACAATAACAATTCATCAAACTCATCAAATTCGATGAATAATTTGATTGGGAATAACCAGAACTCGAGTTCAAATACATCAGGTTCAAATGGAAGTTCGATTTCGACTCCATCAATCAATCTAAATGGTAATTCAAACAATAGTAATCGGAACAATATTTCCAGCTTTAGCCAAAATGGCGTAAGCATTATTGCTGATAATGCTCAAAACTCTTTGGTCGTTAAGGCTGATCCGCAATTAATGCGTGAAATTGAATCTGCGATTCAACAGCTAGATGTTCGCCGTCAACAAGTACTGATTGAGGCTGCAATTATTGAAGTTTCGGGTGATGATGCAGATCAACTTGGAATTCAATGGGCACTCGGTGATTTATCTAGTGGGATTGGCTTACTCAGCTTTAGTAATGTAGGTGCCAGCTTATCTTCTATTGCTGCTGGTTATTTGTCGGGTGGTTCGGCTGGAGCTGCATCCGCTATTGCTAGTGGTGCTAATAAAGGTAATGGTGCAACTTTAGCTTTGGGTAATTTTGAGAATTCCCGTAAGGCATATGGTGCATTAATTCAGGCCCTTAAAACCAATACCAAATCAAACTTGCTTTCAACGCCATCCATTGTAACGATGGATAATGAAGAGGCTTATATTGTTGTCGGCCAGAACGTTCCATTTGTAACAGGCTCAGTGACTACCAATAGTACCGGTATCAACCCATATACAACTGTAGAACGAAAGGATGTCGGTGTGACATTAAAAGTCATTCCGCATATTGGTGAAGGTGGTACGGTTCGTCTAGAAGTAGAACAAGAAGTCTCTGCTGTTCAAGATAATCGTGGGCAAGCAGCTGATTTGGTGACAAGTAAACGTGCGATTAAAACTGCTGTTTTGGCTGAACACGGACAGACAGTCGTGCTTGGTGGCTTGGTGTCGGATGACACTTCACTTTCAAGACAAGGCATACCCGGCTTGAGTAGTATTCCTTATGTTGGGCGATTGTTCCGTTCGGACAATAGAAGTAATGTAAAACGTAACCTTCTTGTCTTTATTCATCCAACAATTGTGGGTGATGCAAATGATGTTCGTCGTTTATCTCAGCAGCGCTATAACCAGCTTTATAGCTTGCAATTAGCTATGGATAAAAATGGTAATTTTGCAAAACTGCCTGAACAGGTTGATGACGTCTATAATCAAAAGATGACTGCCCCAAGTATTGCTCCTCAGTCAAAAAATTATCAGCAAGTTCCTTCGGGTGGTAAAAGTACGACAGTAATAACCCCAGTAGCAGTCGAACCAACGGTTCAAAAGCAAACTTTGCAGTTGCCTGAACCAGAAGTGAATCGTACTAAAAATACAGTAACAACTACCACACTGCGACCAAACACAGCGCAGTAGTAGCATGTTATGATTGATAAAAAATGAATAGGACATATGCATGACTTGGAAACTACAAGCAATTACTGGTGAAATTACTGGACAAGAAATTACAGTTGATCGTGATATGTTGGTAGGGCGCCATCAGGACGCTGATTTGTTGTTACAAGCTGCTGAAATTTCACGTCGCCATGCTGCATTGCTTTTAAAAGATCAATTGCTATGGGTTCAAGACCTTAATTCATCGAATGGTACATTTCTAAACGATATTCGTATTGAGCAAGAAAAGCAGCTACATGATGGTGATATTGTTCAATTTGCGAGTTTCAAATTCTCAGTTTTAGCACCTGCTCAAAAAATTACTGATTTACCTGAAGTTGAAGCAGAACCAGTGCAAGCTGCACCAACACAGGATTTAAGCGATCAAGGCATGCCAAGCCTTGCAGAGCGTGCTGCAGAGGTAGAAGTTCGCCACGATGGTATGCCACAGAATATTTCTATTCCAAAACCTGCGCCTATTCCAGAAGGTGTAGATGTCAATGTAAAACAACCATCACCTGTGACTTTTGATGAGCCTGTTTCTCGTGTTGCCGAAGAAAAAGAGCAACAGAAGAATGCTTCAGTTGGTTTAATCACTATTATTATTTTAGTAATTTTAGCTGTATTGGCATGGTTATTCTTTAAATAATCCGTTGCTGCTTTTACAATCAAGGCATGCCAAACGCATGCCTTTTTAATTTTGAGTAGAAGAAAATGTCTGTTGCACAACTAAGTAAGCGCGATTTAATTTTATTTGATCTGGATGGAACACTTGTTGACTCCGCTGCCGATTTATATCGGTCTATGAATTTAAGTCTACAATCACTCGGTTGGCCATTGGTGACAGAAGTACAAATACGAGAATGGGTAGGTAAAGGTGCCTCAAAACTCTGTGAAAATGTTTTACTTCATCTATTTGGTAAATTAGACGCTGAACAACATAAGGTTTTATTACACACATTTGTAGAGACATATGGTGCAGAACTTTGTGTAAATACTCAAATTTACTCTGGTGTACCTGAGTTTTTAAAACATTGCCAAACTCTAAATATAAAAATGGCTTGTGTTACTAATAAGCCTGTCAAACTTGCTCAAGGACTATTAGATGCATTAGAGCTTTCCTCTTATTTCCAAGTTGTACTTGGGGGAGATAGTTTGCCTGAAAGAAAACCACATCCATTACCATTGCTGCATTGCATGCAAAGTCTAAATACGTCTGCTTCACAATCGTTAATGATTGGTGATTCAAGCAATGATGTAGAAGCTGCGCGCCGTGCTGGACTTGATTGTATTGTGGTTAGCTATGGCTATAATCATGGAGAAAGCATCTATGATTGCCAACCTCAGCAAGTTGTTGATAGTCTTGCTGAGTTAATTGTTTAATGAAGAAAATGGAGATAAGAATGAATAAGCGTATGGTTTTTCGATGGCGTGTCTAAACCGAATCTAGAAAAAACACTTTTAAATCGAAACCATATTAGAGAAGATTCATGACAACATTAGCGCAATTCGAGCAACTTAAGGCTGCTGGTTATAACACTATTCCTGTTTATCGTCAGCGTCTAGCAGATACAGAAACCCCATTATCGGTTTTTGCTCGTTTTAAAGACCAAACACAAGCTTATTTATTTGAGTCGGTTGAGGGTGGGGAAAACTGGGCGCGCTACTCTATGATTGGATTAGGCGAATCAACCGTTTTTTCATGCAATGCTGGGGTTTTGTCTGTACAGCATGCTGATGGCTCAATCACACAACAAGATTGCCAAGATCCTTTTGAATATATTCGTAACTTCCAAAAACAATTTAAAGTGCCATCGGCAGAGCTCTTGCCGGACTTACCAAGCTTTACAGGCGGATTAGTGGGATATTTGGGTTATGATGCTGTCCGTTATATTGAACCACGCTTAAAGAATGTACCTGCAGCTGACCCAATCACGTTACCTGATTTGTGGTTAATGTTGTCAAAAACAGTTATTGTTTTTGATAACCTTAAAGATACTCTATTTTTAATTGTTCATGCTGATGCAACACAGGCAAATGCTTATCAAGATGCCCAGCAAAAATTAGATCAATTAGAACAGTTACTCGCTATTCCTGTTAGCTTGCAAGCCAAACCACATACTCCTCCTCATTTTGAATCAATTACGGGTAAAGCAAAGTTCTTAGAAACAGTAGAAAAAGTTAAAGAATATATCCGTGCTGGTGATGTAATGCAGGTTGTTCCAGGGCAGCGCATGGTTTCTGATTTTGATGGTGAGGCTTTACAGGTTTACCGTGCATTACGTCATTTAAATCCTTCGCCTTATTTATTCTTGGTACAAGGGCAAACGATTACTGATAAAAAACCATTTCATATTGTTGGTTCTTCACCAGAAATTCTTTCTCGTTTAGAAAATGGTATTGCGACAGTTCGTCCACTTGCAGGTACGAGGCCGCGCGGAAAAACTAAAGAGGAAGATATTGCTTTAGAAAAAGACTTACTTTCAGATGAAAAAGAAATTGCTGAGCACTTAATGCTAATTGATCTTGGTCGAAACGATGTTGGACGAGTTTCTAAAATAGGTAAGGTTCAAGTAACTGATCAAATGGTGATTGAGCGCTATTCACATGTCATGCACATTGTTTCAAACGTACAAGGCGAAGTTCGTGACGATATAGATGCTTTAGATGTGTTTAAAGCGACTTTCCCTGCTGGTACCTTATCTGGTGCCCCAAAAATTCGTGCAATGGAAATCATTGATGAAGTAGAACCGGTGAAACGAGGTGTCTTTGGTGGAGCAGTGGGGTATTTGGGATGGCATGGTGAAATGGATATGTCGATCGCAATCCGTACATGCGTTATTCGTGATAAAAAAGTCTATGTACAGGCTGGAGCAGGCTTGGTAGCTGACTCAAATCCTGAATCTGAATGGAATGAAACCCAAATAAAAGCTCGCGCAGTGATCAAAGCGGTTGAATTATCATCAAACGGATTGATTTTATGAGTTTTTAGCGATTTTTTTTAAAAAATCGCTTGCATCGTTTGGAAGTTTTGCTAAACTGCACACCGTTCCGATACAAAACGTACGAAACACTAAGAAAAGCCGGCATAGCTCAGTTGGTAGAGCAACTGACTTGTAATCAGTAGGTCCACAGTTCGAATCCGTGTGCCGGCACCATTTTAAAGGTGTGTAGTTGTGAAGTAAAGAACAACACTGAAATAAGTGTGATATGGTGAGATTCCCGAGCGGTCAAAGGGGGCGGACTGTAACTCCGCTACGAAAGTTTCGAAGGTTCGAATCCTTCTCTCACCACCATTAACTTCGATTGAAGTGGTATATATACCAACACAGTGCGGGAGTAGCTCAGTTGGTAGAGCGGCAGCCTTCCAAGCTGCATGTCGCGAGTTCGATCCTCGTCTCCCGCTCCATCGAAGGACAATCGCTCTTATAGCTCAGTGGTAGAGCACTCCCTTGGTAAGGGAGAGGTCTCGAGTTCAAATCTCGATAAGAGCTCCAGATATACAGTTTAGTAGATTTTCTACAAAGATTTAAAAAGCAGGCTTATTAGTCTGCTTTTCAAGTATTGGGTGTTTGATTTTTTAGGCGACATGTCGATGCTGGGTGTTTGCTCAGAATTGTGTTCGACGTAAACGAGGATTATAAACATGGCTAAGGCTAAGTTTGAACGTAATAAGCCA